>JAJFGM010000713.1 GCA_021776145.1 Kiloniellaceae bacterium
CCGACAAGCCGGTCAAACGAACCGCACGCGGATTCACGTCCCGGGCCTGCAACGCGTGAGGCTTTTTAGTGTTAGCGGAGTATCAGGTGACGCGACATTTGATGCATATCACCGCGGCGCGGGCCTCCGCCGCTAGCCGAATTTCAAAGACATCCTCGCCCTTGTGTACAAGGGTCTCCGCGGGTGCCAATTCGTGAGTTTCGCCGTCGCCCGCCCGAACCGCGCAATGGCCGCTCAAGCTGTGGATCAAAAGGCAATCCAAATTTCCGTTCTCCAAGTTGGCGACAAGCGGGCCCTGCCGAAAGTCCAGGGTTGCCTCAAAATGTGCGCGCAGAGTCATGATATTGAGGTCTCGGACGGGACCGGTACGCAGCCGCCCAAAAAGCGCATCGTCGCCGGAAATCCTGACGGCTAGAAAAGGCTCCAACGGCGTGATCGAAGCATCCGGATCGATCAAGTCCATACCGTCGCCGTCGATCACAGCAATCACGCGGTCGGTGTCGGGGAAAATTGAAAAGGGACCATCCTGCTCGACGTCGGCGATGGAGAATCGCCAGCCCCAATCCCGGCCCGGGCCGGGTGCAACGCCGCGGACGATCTCTCTCGTTACCCCACCGCCATTCTTCCACGGCGTCGCCGTGATGTCCGACAACAGGATCCGCCGAGTCGATGCGCTTGCCATTGTGCCCTCAATTCGCCCGTGAAATGCTCAGCCGGTGACAGGGTAAAGCACCACTGCCAGCTGTGGTCGCGCGAATCGTAACATCGGTGAACGATAATTCTATGCCGTGATTCCACGCCGCCGCCCAATTGTGCGTGGTCAGCGCCCAAGCCAAGCCGACGTTCGCCATTGCGGGCGGCCGCGATGCATGATTGATAGGTGCCTTGGCGCCGGGGAAAGCTTTTGGCGATGTCGGGACGATGACCGCAGCCCACCCGCTGGGAGAGCTTCTGAGGGACCCGGCCTTTCGGCGTATCTGGGTGATCGGTGGCTGCAGCGGTGTCGCGCGCTGGCTCGAGATGCTGGTGGTCGGCGTCTTCGCTTTCGAGCTTACGGGCTCGCCCCTGCTCGTGGCGCTCCTGGTCATCTTGCGGATGATGCCGCTCGCCGTCTTCGGCTCGGTCGTCGGGACCTACGCCGATCGCCTGTCGCCGCCGCTCATTTTGCGCGCCAGTCTATGCGTGGCGACACTCGTGTCGGCGACGCTGGTCCTCTTGTTTTTTTTCGGCCTCGCCCAGTACTGGCACGTCGCCCTTGCGACTTTCGTCTCGGGTCTGGTCTGGACCACGGACATGCCGGTCAGGAGGCGTATTCTGGGCGACGTCGCGGGGAAAGACCGAATTGCGCCCGCCATGAGCCTGGATAGCGCCACCAACAATGCGACGCGGATGCTGGGCCCCCTGTTGGGCGGAATTCTTTATCAGTGGCTGGGGACGGGCGGGGCTTTCGCACTGAGTGCGTGCCTCTATGGCCTGAGTGTACTCATGATCCTCCGGATACCGGCCACCGCTTCGTCGGCCGCTGGGCGCGGCCGGCCCACCAAGGTCTTGCGCGATTTTGTCGAGGCCTTCAGTTTTGTCGCGCGCGATCGGGACATCCTGCGAATTTTGCTGGTCACGGTGGTTTTCAATGTTTGGGGTTTCCCCTTCGTCTCGATGATACCGGTCATCGGCAGCGACGAGCTGGGTTTAAGCCCTGGCTGGATCGGCGGCTTGGCCGCCTTGGAAGGCGCGGGCGCTTTCCTGGGCGCTCTGGCGATCGCGGTCGGAGCGCGGAACGTGCACTTTCGCCGCGTCTATTATTTCGGCACCTTGGGCTATCTGGGACTGATTTTTGCGGCCGGATCGATGACCCATGCCCTGCCCATAGCGGCGGTCCTGTTCTGCGTCGGTCTGGCGGCGGCCTGTTTCACCACCATGCAAAGCACACTGATCTACAGCGTCGCACCGCCGCATATGCGCGGCCGTCTGTTCGGCCTGATGGTCATCTGCATCGGAACGGGCCTCATCGGCTTTTTCAACATCGGCCTCATGGGCGAATGGTTCGGCGGTTCCGCCGCCATCCGCATCGTCGCGGCCGAGGGGATCATCCCGCTCCTGCTCATCGGTATCGGCTGGCGCCAACTTCGCCGCCCAGCCGGCATCCAGTTTCACTAAAAATCGCGGGCGTGGGGAAACCGTTTCCGGACAACAGAGTCGGTGCTGTCATTCCAACGCGAACCAGGCACCAAAAAACATGCGGTCGGAATCCTTGATCCGCCAGCTGAGGCGCTGCTTTGAACGATCCGCCGATTGTGGGCTCGGTCTGTCCACCAAGGCCTTCATAAGTTAGGTCCGTTCCGGTCATGGTCCACTCTGGACCGGCTTGCGAACTGGCTCGGGGTGAGCCCTTTGAGGCTCGAATGGTTTATTGATGATTTGGAGAGCTTTCGCGTGCGGGTCGTCATTTATAGTTTCGGAAAAAACTAATCAATGCTTATTAAAGTGATATTTTCGTTAATCCAACGGACCCCGTAAGCTGACAGTCCGGTCCGTGGAAGTTCTTGGAATGCGATTAAGGTACCGAGACATGTCAGTCGATAAAGTAGAGACACTTGTTGTTGGCGGTGGCCAAGCCGGCTTGGCCATGAGCGAGCATCTGAGCAATTGCGGTGTGCCTCACCTTGTTCTGGAACGCAGCCGAATAGCCGAACGCTGGCGCTCGGAGCGGTGGGATTCTTTGGTCGCCAATGGTCCGGCCTGGCATGACCGGTTTCCGGGGATGGAGTTCAGCGATACCGATCCCGACGCCTTTGCCCCCAAGGAGAGCGTCGCGGATTACTTTGTCGCTTACGCGGAGAAGATCGCCGCCCCCATCCGCACCGGCGTTGAGGTGACGGAAGTGCAGAGGAACGCTGGCCGTCCCGGCTTCCGTGTCGAGACGTCGGAGGGCACGATCGAAGCCAACAGCGTGGTTGCCGCCACCGGGCCGTTCCAACGCCCCATCATCCCGGCTGTCGTGCCCGACGTCGCGGGGGTCATGCAGATCCATTCCAACGCCTATCGCAACCCCGACCAGTTACCCGAGGGAGCGGTGCTGGTGGTCGGAGCGGGGTCTTCAGGAGTGCAGATCGCGGACGAACTCTTGGGTGCGGGAAAACGTGTATACCTCTCGGTCGGTCCGCACGACCGTCCTCCCCGGAGCTATCGCGGGCGAGACTTCGTCTGGTGGCTCGGGGTCCTCGGCAAGTGGGATGCCGCGGCGCTCGGGCCGGGAGTGGAACATGTAACGATCTCGGTGAGCGGTGCCCATGGCGGCCAGACCGTCGACTTCCGGCGCCTCGCCGCGCAGGGAATGACGCTCGTCGGCCGGACGCGATCGTTCAAGGGCGGTGTGCTGAGCTTCGCGCCGGATCTTGCGAACAATCTAGCGCAAGGGGATGCCAACTACCTGTCGGTGTTGGATGAAGCCGACGCTTATGTTGCCCGCAATGGTCTCGACCTACCGGAGGAGCCTGATGCCCGCACGATCGAACCGGATCCGCCCTGCGTGACCGATCCCATTGTCGAGTTGGGCCTGGCGGAGGCTGGAATAACTTCGATCGTCTGGGCGACAGGCTTTGCTGTCGATTTCAGCTGGTTGAAGGTCGATGCGCTCGACGAAGATGGGAGGCCGAAGCATCACCGCGGTGTTTCGACCGAGCCCGGGATCTATTTCCTGGGATTGCCATGGCAGTCTCGACGGGGGTCCTCCTTCATCTGGGGCGTCTGGCACGACGCCAAGTATCTGGCGGACCATATTCCACGCAACGAAATTATCTGGCGTACCGGATTTCCGCGCAGCGCAAGACTGAAGGTTCATA
>JAJFGM010000714.1 GCA_021776145.1 Kiloniellaceae bacterium
ACCCCCATATCGGCCCCCAACTTTTTAATAACCTTGCGTTACCAACCCCGGGCGGGGGGGCCGGCGCGCGCCCCGGCCACCCGGCCTTTCGCTTTCCTGGAGGCCTCTCGCGGTGTCCGACCTACGAGACAAGCCAAGCGGCTCTTCGCCGGAGTCCGCCGGCTCGCCGCTGATGCAGGGATTTCCACCACCGCTCGATCGGCGCCCGACCTTGGACAACTGGGACCAGCCGCCCTACAACCGCTGGGCCTTTCAACACATCCGCGAAATCCTGCCGACCCGGGAGGTACGCCGCGCCACAACGGCTCATAGCTTTAAGCGTGCGCCGCGAGATCTTCTCGATCTGGCTTTCAACGGACACGACGGCCGCTGCTTGACCGTTGGCAGGCTGCTTGACGAGAGCTACACCGACGGCTTCCTGGTTCTGCACCGCGGGCGCGTTGTCAGCGAAATCTATCGGAACGGCATGCGACCCGAACGCCTGCACCTGGCGCAGTCGGTTTCCAAATCTTTCGTCGGGGCCTTGGCAGGAATCGCCATCGACCAGGGCCTGATTGATCCCGCCGCCCCCTTGGCCCTGGCGGTTCCCGAACTGAAGGCCTGCGGTTACGGCGATGCGACCCTGGCCCACGTTCTCGACATGCGCAGCGGTGTCCGATTCTCCGAGGATTACGGCCTCCCCGATTCGGATATCTCGAAGGAAGAGATCGTTTGCGGTTGGAAGCCGCGGCGGCCGCATATCGACAACGCCCTGCCCGGCTGTCTCTACGACCTGATCCTGATGTTAGGCAAAGAGCGTCCGCACGGATCCCACTTCCAGTATCGCTCGATAGAAACCGATGTCATCGCCTGGGTCCTGGAACGGGTCACCGGCACGCACCTCTGCGATCTCATGAGTTGCGAACTCTGGCAACCGCTCGGCTGCGAAGAGGACGCCTGTTTCACCGTCGACAGCGCCGGAAGCGCGCTCGCCGACGGCGGCTTAAACGCGACGCTGCGCGACTTCGGACGTTTCGGCCAGATGTACTGCGACGACGGCTGGTTCAACGGACGGCAAATCCTCCCCGCCGAATTCGTGCGCGCTACCGCCGCCGGCGACCCAGCGGTCTTCGACAGCCCCTACAAGGCAATCTTCCCGCGCGGCGCCTACCGCAATCAGTTCTGGTCCCATAATGTCGACAGCGGATGTTTCGCGGCACGCGGTGTCTTCGGTCAACTCATCTACATCGATCCGCGCAATCACCTGGTCGTCGTCAAGCTCTCGACCTGGCCGGACTACGTGAACCTGCCGCTCGTGCAGGACACTTTCGCCGCCATTGAGTCCATCGCGGCCGTCTTGACGGCGGAACCGGACTAAGGCCACCCGACCCCCCTAGATCTTGGGCCGGTGTGCCTTGTCGTGCATCCAGGGCGCAGCCTTTTCGAAGGCCGCCGCGGCGCGGAAGACTCGAACGTCGTCATAGCTGCGTCCGACGACCTGAATTCCTGTCGGCACGCCGCGCCGCGACAGCCCCGACGGCAGCGACAGCACCGGGCAACGGCTCAACATGTTGAAGGGATAGGTCATGACCCAGCCCAGTCCGTCGGGGATCGTTTTGCCCTTCTTCTTGTAATCGCCGTAGTCCAGCGGGTCGTCGGCGCGCACCGCCGGTTTCGCCAGGGTCGGACAGATGAAGACGTCGTAGCGCTGCATTAGGGGCTGGAACGTGGCGTTCATCTCCCAGGCGACTTCCAGGGATTTGACGAAGTCGGTGCCCTTGGTGCGCACCGCATTCTCCGCAAAGGCGCGGGCATAGCCGGTCAACAGCTTTTTCTTGCCCGCGATCTCCCCGGCAATGGCGCCACCGAAAAGCAGCGACAGGTAATCCCAGGCCGCCTTACCCGCACCCGCGTTCCAGCCGAGATCGACCTCCTCGACGTGGCAGCCAAGCGCCCGGAAGGTTTCCAGGGCGGCCAGGGTGTTGGCCCTGACATCCGGATCGAGTTTGAAGTAACCGAGGTCGAGGGAATAGGCGATCTTGAATCCACGGATCGACCCCAGCTTCTCGGGGATGCGTAGCTTTGGTTTGATAGACGCGATATCAAGTGGATGCGGACCGGCTATAATATTTTGCATTAGAACAGTGTCGGCGACCGTGCGCGCCAAAGGCCCTTCGTGACAATAGAAATCGAGATTGAAAACCGGACCCTCGGGGACGCGGCCATAGGGCGGCTTGAACCCGACGACACCACAGCAGGAAGCCGGGATACGGATCGAGCCGGCGATATCCGAGCCGGTCGCCAATGTGGTGGTGCCGGCCGCCAGGGATGCCGCCGAGCCGCCCGACGAACCGCCCGGGGTGTAGCGTTTGTTCCAGGGATTGCGCGAGACGCCGTGCAGCCGTGAATGCGTCACCGCGGCGCAGCAGAATTCGGGCGTGGCGCCGCGCGCATGGCAGATCGCTCCAGCCTTGAGCAGACGGTCGATGAAGATCTCGGTCTCGTCGGCGACGCGGTCCCGATAGAGCAGCGATCCCGAGGTGTAACGCTTGCCCTTGATCCGGGCTTCGTCCTTGACGACCAGCGACAGGCCTTCGAGGGGCCGCAGGCGTGCGGCCTTTTTCATGTAACGGGCTTCCGCCTTGCGGGCCTGGGCGAGGGCTTCCTCGTAGTAGGTTTCGGTGAAAGCATTGATGACCGGTTCCGCCGTTTCGGCGCGTGCGATCTGCGCCTGCAACAACTCGACTGGCGACAGCTTGCGACGCTTGAAAAGCTTCAGGGCCTCGACAGCCGGCAAATAACAGAGTTCTGCGGTCATTGATATCCCCCCAATTGACCATGGACGCGTACCTCATTTCGCCGACAGCCTCGACCAACGCGCCAGCATCCACAATACTCCCGACGGAGTACTGCCAAGCTTGGACCGGGCAACCCGCAGTTAGTCCTCGCCACCACGGCTCGTCACGATGCGCCGCGGCGTGCTGACATAGGCCGGAATGGGATAGGCCTTGTCCTCAAAAATGAGGATCGATTTGACGAAGCGGGTTTCGCTGGGGCACCAGACCTCGCCGCAGGGCGAGGATTCGACTTTGGACGTGGTGCTGACCCAGGTCATGCCACCCTCGATAATCGTCGGATAGGACACGGGATAATAAGTCAGTTCGCCATAACGACAGCGCAAGTTTTCGGCGGCAATGGCCGCCAACAATGTATCTCCGAGCTTTCGCGGCCCGGCTCCCTCTTTGAAGGCATTGCGGCTCAGGCGCGACAAACGTTCGGCATGTTCGCGGCTGAGGCACAGGTAAGTTCGGTCGGTGCGCGTTTCGCCCCATTCCTGGTCGCCCCAACCCTGCCCCTCCCTGCCCTCCGCGGCAACAGCGGGTAGAGATAGGGACAACGACAGCGTCAAACCCGCCGCGAATGCGAATCGGCCTAACATGACAAGAGCGTAGTACCACCCGGCGGAATTATCGACTCCGGAAGATGTCGGCACCTTCGCGGTCAGTCAGGCGACGGACCGACCACGGGCTTGCTGAGGCGGTGATGGGCGCGAGCTTCGCGGGCGGCGATGTAGAGCGAACTGGCGATGATGATGGCGGCGCCTAAGAGCGCAGAGGCTTGCGGCACCTCGTTGAACAGAAAGTAGCCGGCCAACGCCATGAGGATCAGCCGGGCATAGCTGAAGGGCGCGACGAAACTGGCCTCGCCGGCCGCATAACCCTTGATGTCGAAGTAGGTTCGTGCCGTCGCGAAGACCGAGATGACCACCAGGAACAGCAGGGACTCGACGGTAGGTTGCGCCCAAACCAAAAGTGCGGGGATGAAACTTCCAAGCGTCGTGATAACGCCGGAATAGAGCAGCATCGTACTCGGCGTTTCGCTGCGCGATAGCAGCTTACCGACAATCAACGCGGCGGCAAAGAGGATCGACGACAACACGGCAAACAGCATGACCGGCTCGAAACTCTGCGGTGTCGGTTTGAGCACGATGACGGCCCCGACAAATCCGGTCGCCGTGGCGCTCCAGCGGCGCCAACCGACCTTTTCGCCGAGAAAAGGCACCGCCAGGATCGTGATGAAAAGCGGCGCCGTGAAAAAGATGACCGTGACCGTCGCCAGGGGAATTACCGAAAGGCTGTAGTAGCCGCAGTTGATCGCCACCGTGGCCAATAGTCCGCGCAGCAGATGCAGCGGCCAGCGCGGGCTGAGCCAGCCCGCCCCGGATGCTCCCATGTCCGATTTCGGCACCACGGCAACGGCACGGCGCGGCACTACGAAGGGCAAGACCAGAAGCAGTCCGATGAAACAGCGCAGAAAGGTAATCTGCATGGTGTGGATGTCGGGGCTGAGGATCTTGATGCCGACCGACATGACGGTGCCGGCAACCACCGAGCCGAGGATCCACAAGGCGCCGCGCAGATTATCGGACAGCCAATCGGCGCCAAGGCCAGGCAAGGGCCCGAGCGTCACGCCGAGATTGCCGCAGCGATGGGCGCGGCTTTGGCCGGGATGAAGTTGAGACGCGGAAAGACCAGGGCAATCGCTGCGAGAGCTGTCATTACGGCATCATGCGGGCGATCGCCGCCGCGGACAAATGCCCGTTCGACAACCCCGGCATGCGTCCAGGTTCAACCGGGCGTCACGCATCCAGTAATTCGAGAGCGTATCATCACTAGGAGGTACAATAAAAATTAGGCGTGGGCCAGGCCGGCCTTATTTCAACGCCTTACGCACTGAGCCCGTGGGGTGAGAGAGCGCACTCTCGTCTTCCTCTTCGCGCGGTTCAAGATCGTCGCCCGGTCTTGCGGACTCATCCTCGGGAACCTCGGGACCGGCTTCAGCCTGGGATTTGGACGCCGTGCCGCCGCTGCCCGGTCCAAACAAACCTGGATTGGCCGGCAGGGTCAGATTATCGACGAGGGTGTCCGCGTCGTAGTCCTCGGCATCGAATTCCACGGCAAAGCCCTGGTCCCAACGGCGAGTTACGCGGGCACGGATCACGCCCAGGCCACGCATTTGCACCAGAACATTGCTGCCCACCGGAGGCTGCAGCCAGGAACGGAAGCTGCCGCCGCCGCCGGACATATCGACGGTCGGGCAGTTGTGCCAGAAACCATCGAAATTGATCCGCGCGCTGGATTGCGTATCAATCCTGCGGTGGCGTCGCCGATCCATGAATTCGTCGATCGTATCCACTTCCAAGGCCTTTTCGCCCGTTCATTTTCGGCTCCGGCAGAGCCTTGCCTGCCCCGGCAGAGCGGGATTTGCCAGGGGGCAACGCCTGCGCCAAGAGCGCACGGCGATCCGACTCGTCTTGTGTTGACATAAAGGCAAGCGCGGACACTGCCAGCCTAGGACTGAAAGGTTGCCAAATCCTTGCACGAGACCGCGGCCAAATAGTTAGGATTTCAGGCTTTTTTTATCCAATTCGCGCTTTTCTTTGAGGCGCTGTGCCTCGCCGGCCTTACGCTCCGCCTTGCTGCGGCCGAAGGCAACCCGGTTCTCGGCAGCACGCTCTTGCTTTTCGGCGCGCGCGCGTTTCTTGCGAGTTTGCCTCAGATTGACGACGTTCGACATGCGATACCATAACAGCGCCGCCATACTGACGCCAAACGCCTCGGTGACGACTCCTCTAGCGCCCAGCCCCACTCGGCTGGTCGCGTGGCGCTGGCCTTAGAGTGCGATCACTCTAGCGTATTGAATAAGAGGCTGATTCACGTTTCATTTGGACTCAAAATGAAACGATCAGGCTCTAGTGCCGCTGTCGCTCCAGTTCGTCCGCTTCTTTCGCCCGCGCATTCAGTTCGCGGGCCAAGGCGAGATTGCCTCTGGCTTCGGCATACTCGGCTTGTTGACGGCTTGCGGCGGCGTAGTCGTGAAGTTCGCTGGGATGGGTTCCGGGTTCGGTGGCTGCGGACTCGTTCGTGAAGGTCTCCATAGAGGTTTTTCTTGCTCCGTCTGTGTACTTGGGATTGGGGTGCCTATTGCGGCATCGTGGGATTCTGGCTTGCAAGCCCTTAACGAGCGGTTAACCATGGCGTAACCCATAGCAGGAAAGTGTGACAATTCGGCTCTCGCCCCGCAACGCCAGCCAATTGTCAGGACCACACGGCAACGTTATCTTCGACTCGCGCCCAGCGAACCACCGGTTCCCGACTTTGCTCACGACCCATGTAGGGGCGGTGCCAAGGCGGCACTAGGCGACGCGGGCGATGCCGCACAAAAAATGACGGACCCGAAATTGCCATGAGCTATGCCGCGCCCCTTGCCGAAATGCGTTTTGTCCTCAACGAAGTCGCCGGTCTGGAACAGCTCGCGGGCTACCCGGCCTATGAAGACGCCACGCCCGATCTGGTCGAGGCGGTCTTGAGTGAGGCCGGCAAGCTCGCCGGCGAGGTTTTCGCACCCTTGAACCACAGCGGTGATCGCACGGGATCGGTCTTCGAAAACGGCGTTGTGCGCACGCCGAGCGGCTTCCGGGAGGCCTACGGACAATATGTCGAGGGCGGATGGAACTCCCTGCCATTCGACCCGGATTACGGCGGCCAGGGACTGCCGTGGGCGCTCGCCATGGCGACCCAGGAAATGTGGCAGGCAGCCAACATGAGCCTGTCTTTGTGTCCGCTTCTAACCTTTGGCGCTGTCGAGCTGCTGCAGGAACACGCCTCGTCGGAACAAAAGGATCTCTATCTGGCAAAGTTGATTTCGGGCGAGTGGGCCGGAACCATGAACCTGACCGAGCCGCGCGCCGGTTCCGACGTCGGTGCCCTGGCAACGCGCGCCACCGCGAACGGCGACCATTATCTGATCAGCGGCCAGAAGATTTTCATCACCTATGGCGAACACGACCTCACCGAGAACATCGTGCACATGGTCCTTGCCCGCACGACCGGCGCGCCGGCCGGCACCAAAGGGATCAGTCTTTTTGTCG
>JAJFGM010000715.1 GCA_021776145.1 Kiloniellaceae bacterium
CAAATAGACAAGGACGCCGGCCTCCAAGAGGTCCTCGGGTTTCATCGGCAGTTTGCGTCTGCCGGAGTCGCCGCGCGCGAAGAGGGAGGCGATGCCGTGCGCCAGCGCCCAGACGTGCAGGCTCATCATCAAGGCCGGCGGCCGCTTGCCGGCGGGAAGCTCGGCGATCAGCGCCTCCGAGGCCTGGCGCACCACGCCAAAGGCCAGGTCGCTGGTGCGCGCCAACTCACGGCTCATGTCGAGGGGCAGGCGGGCTTCGAACATGGCGGCGTAGTAGGCCGGCTCGGCCCGGGCGAAAGCGAGATAGGCCTGGCCGACGTTCTTGAAGGCGGCGCGCGCATCGGGCCGGCCCTCGTCCCAGGCCTCGGTTAGCTCGGTGGCAAAGCGTTCGAAGCCGCGCTGGGCGATATCGGCCATCAGCGCGTCGCGATCGCGGAAGTGGCGATAGGGCGCGCCCGGGCTCACACCGACGGCACGGGTGACCTCGGCGAAGGAAAAGCCCGCCGGCCCGACCTTGGCGATCAGATCCAGCGCCGCCTGAATCAGGGCCTCGCTGAGATTGCCGTGATGATAGCCGCGCCGCTCCCGGCCGCGATTCGATCCACTCATGTAAAGGGCTCTTACATCATTCCCGCCGCGCGCGCACCTTAGATCTTTGCGAACGTGCAACAGCCGCTTGATCCACGCCGGCGCAGGGCATCACCGTCTCTCCGAGATCAGCGCGTGCATCCGTCGGCCTCCTGGTCGTAGGCTAGGGCGGCTTCACGTTCCACAGCCGGGAGACCGCTAGGCATGAAACTCTGGACCGCCGACGTTGCGCCCAATCCGCGCCGTGTCGCGATTTTTCTGGCCGAGAAGGGCATCGAGATCCCGACCGTCATGGTCGATCTCTCGCAACGGGAGAACCAGGCGCCGGACTTCGTCGCCAAGAACCCGCTGGCGCGGGTGCCGCTGCTGGAGTTCGGCGACGGCAGCTGCCTGGCGGAGTCGATGGCGATCTGCCGCTACTTCGAGGAGACAAATCCCGAGCCACCGCTGTTCGGCGTCGACGCACGCGGCCGCGCGACGGTCGAGATGTGGAACCGGCGCATGGAGTCCGAGATTCTGGCGCGGACCACTGGGTGTTTCCGCCACTGCCATCCCTATTGGCAGGGGCGCATCGAGCAGGTTGCCGCCTATGGCGAGCTCTGCCGCCGCCAGGCCGAGGACAGCATGGTCTGGCTCGACGGCGAACTGGCCGGGCGCGACCATATCGCCGGCGCGGATTTCACCATCGCGGATATCACCGCGGTCTGCGGTTTCGACATCGGGCGTGTCGCCAAGATCCGCATCCCCGAGAGCCTGGCCAACCTGACGCGCTGGTACCAATCGGTCTCGGCGCGCCCGAGCGTCGCCGCCAGCGGACCGCCGCGTAAATAGGAGCTGCCGCCGATGTCCCGCGAAGAGATCGAAGCCCGCAAGGAGGAGATGCGCCACTGGTACTGGTGGGGCGTGCCGACCTTTTTCAAGTGCCCCTGGAACGAGGCGCCGGAGGCCTGCGATATCGGCCTGGTCGGGGTGCCGCACAGCAGCGGCAACGGCTCGACCGAGCGCGACCAGCACCTGGGCCCGCGCTCGATCCGGCATGTCTCCGGGCGGCTGCGCCGGGCGCACCAGGCCTTTCAACTGATCCCCTGGGAGGCGGCGACCATCCACGACCTCGGCGACGTGCCGCTGCCCGAGGCCAACAACAACGAGGTTTCGGTCGGCCATATACAGGACTACTACGAAATGCTCGACGCCGCCGATACGCGGCCGGTCTCCTACGGCGGCGATCACGCCATCACCGGCCCCATCCTCAAGGCGCTGGGGGGCCCCAAGGCACGCATGGCCGGCGGCCAGAAGCTGTCGCTGGTTCACTTCGACGCCCACCGCGACGACTACGAGCACATGCCGCACTGGCTGGGCGCCCAGCGCTCGGCGGCGCACTGGGCCGCCTATGCCGTGCGCGAGGGCCATGTCGATGCCGGACGCAGCATTCAAATCGGCATCCGCGGCAATCCCATGAAGCCGCGCCAGGACCCGGCCGAAAGCGACATCGGCTACCGCGTGCTGCCGGCCGACGAGATCTTCGAGATCGGCGTGGCGCGGGCGACCGAGATCATGCGGCAGCGCATCGGCGACAAGCCGGTCTACATCTCCTTCGATCTCGACGCGCTCGACCCGGCCGACGCGCCGGGTGTGGCCAATCTGGAGGCCGGCTACCGCGGCCTGCGCGCCTACGAGGCCATCCAGATGCTGCACGGCCTGCGCGGCCGCAACATCGTCGGCGCCGATATCGTCTGCCCCATGCCGACGGTCGACAGCCCGAACCAGATCACCGCGCTGAACGGCTCGGTCTTGATGTTCGAGATGCTGTCGCTGATCGCCGACTACCTGCGCGGCGAGGGCCGGCAGTAATTATGGGGACACAATACATAAATCTGACCGATATAAGTATTGTGTCCCCATAATTACCCATAATTTTATACCCCCTCTAATTCCTAGCGCATGACGAAGGGGTTGGGCGCCTCGGCGTTGGAGGTCTCGATCCAGACGCTTTTCTGCTGCAGGTATTCCTTGATCATCTGCTGACCGTTCTCGCGGCCGAGGCCGGAGTGTTTGTAGCCGCCGAAGGGCGAGAGGTAGCTGACGGCGCGGTAGGTGTTGACCCATATGGTGCCGGCCTGCAGCTTGTCGGCCATGGTGATGGCGCGGCCGATGTTCTGCGTCCAGACGCCGGCGGCGAGGCCGAAGAGCACGTCGTTGCCGATGGCGATGGCTTCCTCGTCGTCCTTGAAGGGGATCACCGACAGCACGGGGCCGAAGACCTCTTCCTGGGCGATGCGCATGTCGTTGCGCACGCCAGTAAAGATGGTCGGCTCGACGAACCAGCCGTCGCCGCATTCCGGGCGTTCGGCGCGGCCGCCGCCGAGCACAGCCTCGGCGCCTTCGCCCTTGGCGATGTCGATGTACCCCAGGACCTTTTCATACTGCGGGATGTTGGTGACCGGGCCGACCTGGGTTTCCAGGCTCATCGGGTTGCCCATGCGGGCCTGGGCACCGAGGCTCACCAGCTTGTCGACGAACTCGTTGTGGATGCTTTCCTGCACCAGCAGCCGCGAGCCGGCGATGCAGGTCTGACCGGTGGCCGCGAAGATGCCCGAAACCGCGCCCTTGACGGCGTTTTCGATGTGGGCGTCGGCGAAGACGATGTTGGGCGACTTGCCGCCGAGTTCCATGCTGACCTTCTTCAGGTCCTTGGCGGCCTGCTGATAGATCAGCTTGCCGGTGCGGTCGGAGCCGGTGAAGGCGATCTTGGCGACCTTGGGGTGTTCGACCAGGGGGCCGCCGACCTCCGGCCCGAAACCGGTGACGACATTGACGACGCCGGGTGGGAAACCGGCCTGCTCGACGAGCTTCATGAACTCCAGCGCCGAGGCCGATGTGAATTCCGAGGGTTTGATGACCGCCGTGTTGCCGGCGGCGAGCAGTGGCGCCAGCTTCCAGGCCATCAGCAGCAGCGGCGAGTTCCAGGGAATGATGCAGGCGACGACGCCGAGCGGCTCCCACTTGGTGTAGTTGAAGTGGCCGGGTTTATCGATGGGGATGACCGAGCCCTCGATCTTGTCGGCGAGGCCGGCGTAGTAGTAGTACCACTGCGGCAGATAACGGGTCTGGCCGTTCATCTCGGCGAGCAGCTTGCCGTTGTCGCGCACCTCGGTCTTGGCGAGATCGTCGGCGGCGTCCACCACGAGGTCGCCCAGCTTGCGCAGCATGTGGCCGCGCTGGCTGGCGGTCATCGCCGGCCAGTCGCCGCTGGTGGCGGCGCGGTGCGCCGCCGCCACAGCCCGCTCGACGTCCTCGGCGCCGCCGCGCGGGATCAGCGCCCAGGGCTTGGCGGTGAAGGGATTGAAGGACTCGAAGGTCTCGCCGCCGGCAGCCTCGACCCAGGCGCCGTCGATGTACATTTGATAGGTCTGAAGGGACTCGCTGGCCATGTCGTGCTCTCCGCTTTTCTATAGGTTTGGGCGTATCATGGCGCCTCGCGCCGGCAAGGTCCATGCGAAGCTCGCGCGGCGGCTGGTTCCCTGGCCATGGCGGGTGTAGCTTCGTGCGATGACGTGGACGCGCACGCTGCCGCCGATTCTCCTGGCGTGCGGCCTCGACCCGTCCTTGGGCGCATGGTCGAAGAGCAGGCGATAAAGGTGATCAATTAAAAGTCATGAGCAACATCACAATCCGCAAGGCCGAAGCCGGAGACGCCGGCACCATCGCGCGGTTGATCCGCGATCTCGCGGCCTTCGAGGACATGATCGAGCACGCCAAGGCGGAAGCGGCCGACATCCTGCGCGACGGCTTCGGCGAGCGGCCCTACTTCGAGTGCCTGCTTGCGGAGTTGGTCGGCGAGGACGGCGGGATCGAGGCCGTCGGCTTCGCCTTTTTCTTTCACAACTATTCGACTTTCGAGGGGCGTCCCGGGCTCTACCTGGAAGACCTCTACGTGACGGAGTCGGCGCGCGGCAAGGGCGTCGGCCGCCTGCTGCTGGCACATCTGGCGGCCTTGGCACGGCAGCGCGACTGCCGCCGCCTCGACCTGGCGGTGCTGCATTGGAACCCAGCACGCGATTTCTACCACCGCATCGGCATCGAGCACATGGAAGAATGGCTGCCCTACCGCCTCAGCGGTGACGGCCTGGCGGCGCTGGCGGCCGAGGCGGAAGGTTAAGGGCTCAGGCCAGCGGCCGGCGCAGCAGCTCGCCGTAACCCGGAATGACATCGTGGCAGCCGGCCAGGCGCAGGCTGTGCCAGGCAATGGCGTGGT
>JAJFGM010000716.1 GCA_021776145.1 Kiloniellaceae bacterium
CTTTCGGATCTGCGCGAATCCGGTTCGATCGAACAGGATGCCGACGTTGTCATGTTCGTCTATCGCGACCAGTACTATGCCGAACGCGCCGAGCCCAGCCAGCGCGACGATGAAAACGCTGACAAATTCCACGAGCGCCACGAAAAATGGATTGAGCGTTGCGAGAAGGTCTACGGCCTCGCCGAGGTCATCGTCGCCAAACAGCGTCACGGCCCAATCGGCACGCGCAAATTCGCATTCGACGGCAATACAACGACCTTCAGTGATCTGGTCCTGGATGACCACCTCCCCGAACAATACTGAAGACGTCGCCTGGGAGCGGTTCTGCGGCCTTATGACCGTCGACCTCACGGCGGTGGGTGATAACTATCGCCGCTTGACCTCGGAAACGCGCGGCCGGGAAGTCGCAGCGGTGGTGAAGGCGAACGCCTATGGTCTCGGTGCCGCACGGGTGGCGCCGGCCCTTGCACGGGCTGGCGCCCGCAAGTTCTTTGTCGCTCAGCTCGATGAAGGTATCGCGTTGCGGCCGGTGCTCGATGCGGTACAAACTGGCTGCGACATTTTTGTCCTTAACGGTCTGGTGCCGGGAGCGGCGGCGGAGTATCCGTTGCATAATCTGCAACCGGTACTCAACTCTCTTGGCGAAGTCGAAGCTTGGCAGCGATTCATTGCAGATCGCAAAACGCCGCCGCCCGCCGCGCTGCACATCGATACGGGTATGAACCGCCTGGGTCTGTCGCCGCGCGAACTTGACGTACTCGCCGATACACCGGAACGACTGAGGGGGGTCCTCTTAAGCTACCTGCTCAGTCACCTCGCCTGCGCCGATGAACTGGGCGAAGCGAAAAACACCCAGCAGCGCATTGCCTTCGTCGCCGCCTTGCGGCGCCTGCCCGCGGTACCGGCATCGCTGGCCAACTCGTCGGGTATTTTTCTCGGCCACGATTATCATTTCGACCTGGCGCGCCCCGGCGCCGCGCTCTACGGCGTCAATCCGACTCCGAGTCGCCCCAATCCCATGTTGCAAGTGCTTCGTTTGCAAGGGAAAATCCTTCAAATCCGCGAGATTGACGCACCCCAGACCGTTGGCTATGGTGCGGCCCATCGCGCAAGGGGGCCAATGCGAGTCGCAACGGTTTCGGTGGGCTACGCAGACGGTTTTTTTCGTGCCCTTTCCAACAAGGCCAAAGCGTGGATCGGCGACGATATGGTGCCAGTGGTGGGGCGGGTCTCCATGGATCTTATTACAGTCGATGTCACCGCCGCGCCGCCCGGCGTCGCGGTGGTCGGGGCGTGGGTCGATCTTCTCGCGCCCAAAGACGGCCTCGACAGCTTGGCTGAGACAGCCGGGACCATCGGCTACGAGGTGCTGACGGCTCTTGGGCCGCGGTACCATCGGGTTTATCGGGATCACTGACGAATGCCGATCCTCCAGCCGATTGGGCGCACATTCCTAAGCTTCCTTGCCGCCGTTGGCAGGTTATCCATTTTCACTCTGGTCTCCTTGTCGCACTGTTTGCGGCCGCCCATCTATCCGCGGCTGATCGCACGGCAAATGATGGAGATCGGTTATTACTCGCTGCCGGTTGTCGGCCTGACCGCCATCTTTACCGGCATGGTCTTGGCACTGCAGAGCTACACCGGCTTTGCGCGTTTTTCGGCGGAAAGCGCGATCCCGAATGTCGTGATTGTATCGATCACGCGCGAACTCGGGCCGGTTCTAGCCGGCCTCATGGTCGCTGGACGCGTCGGCGCCTCGATGGCCGCCGAAATCGGAACCATGCGCGTCACCGAACAGATCGACGCCCTGAACACCCTGGCAACCAATCCCTTCAAATATTTGGTCGCGCCACGGCTCATCGCCGGCGTCACCATGCTGCCGTGCCTGGTGCTGGTAGCGGACATTATCGGCGTCTTCGGTGGCTATGTCGTTTCCGTCCACAAG
The DNA here is from genome assembly GCA_021776145.1 of Kiloniellaceae bacterium. Classification (GTDB taxonomy): domain Bacteria; phylum Pseudomonadota; class Alphaproteobacteria; order Kiloniellales; family Kiloniellaceae; genus JAJFGM01. The sequence continues at coordinate 1,946 of JAJFGM010000716.1, forward strand.
CTCGGTTTTAATCCCGCGACCTACCTCAAGAACACCCTCGATTTCATGGAGTTCCAGGACGTTGTCTCAGGTTTGGTAAAAGCTGGCGCTTTTGGTTTCCTGGTCACGCTCATGGGCTGTTACCACGGTTACAACTCCCGTGGCGGCGCTCAGGGAGTCGGCGCGGCAACCACCAACGCCGTGGTTTCCGCATCGATCCTCATTCTCTGTTTCAACTACTTCATCACCGAGCTGTTCTTCGCACGATGACCGAATCAACCGCCGCGCGGCCGCCAAAAATCGAGATCCGTGGCCTTTACAAAGCCTTCGGCGACAACTTCGTACTGAACGGTGTCGATCTCGACGTTGCGACCGGCGAATCGGTTCTCATCATCGGCGGCTCGGGTTCCGGCAAGTCCGTTCTCCTGAAGTGCATTCTTGGCCTGCTGCAGCCCGACAGAGGGTCGATCAAGGTTGATGGCCAGGAGGTTGTCGGCCTCACCGGACGGGCACTGGATGAAGTCAGGCGCAAAATCGGCATGCTGTTCCAAAATGCCGCCCTCTTCGATTCCTTTTCGGTGTGGGAGAACGTCGCCTTCGGGTTAATGCAGGGTCAGCAAATGGATCGGCAAGAGGCCAAAGTCATCGCCATGCAAAAACTGGCGAGCGTCGGTCTCAGCACCGACGTCGGCGAGCTTTATCCGGCAGAGCTGTCCGGCGGCATGCGCAAGCGCGTCGGGCTGGCCCGGGCCATTGCAACGGAACCGGAGATCATATTTTTCGATGAGCCGACGACCGGACTGGATCCAATCATGGGCGACGTGATCGACAAGCTCATCGTGAAGTGCTGCAAGGAGCTTGGGGCGACCGCGCTGAGCATCACCCATGATATGGCAAGCGCCCGGCGCATTTCAGACCGTATTGCCATGCTCTACAAAGGCAAGATCATCTGGGTCGGCCCCACCGCCAGCATTGACGCTTCTGGCAATGAGTACGTCGACCAGTTTATCAAGGGAAGCGCCGAGGGGCCTATTCAGATGCAGGTTCTTGCGGTTTAGGGCCCAGTGAATCGCGGAGCCGACACGCCCGGCCAGCCGTGGCAAGAGTTCTCAGTGGAACCGGCGGCATGCGGATAATGACAGTGTCGAAGTGCCGTGCCGCTCAATACGATTCTGCCGGCTGGGCGGAGATTGTGGTCGCCGGCGAGCAGCCTGATCCTGCTTCGAACAGGGTCAAGCTCCTTGCGACAGCTGGTCGTAACGCCATAGAGGCAATCCTTGGCTAAAGCGCAATCACGATTCATCTGCCAAGCCTGCGCTGCCGCTTACGGCAAGTGGAGCGGCCGCTGCGAGCAGTGCGGCGAGTGGAACACGATTGCCGAGGAAGCCGCGCCACAGGCGACCCCAGGTGGCCTGGGCCGTGGCCGCGCTGGCCGCAGCCTCGATTTCGTCGGGCTGAAAGGCACCTCGGAACCAGCCCCGCGAAGATGCAGCGGGATCTCCGAATTCGATCGTGTCTGCGGCGGCGGTCTGGTTGACGGTTCGGCCATCCTGATTGGCGGCGACCCGGGAATAGGCAAGTCCACACTGCTGTTACAAGCCGTCGCGGCACTGGCCGGGCGGCCGGACCAAAATCGCGACGCGGCCGCGCTCTGTGCTTACATCACCGGCGAGGAATCGGTCGATCAGATACGGCTGCGCGCCGATCGCATGGGCTTGGCAGATTGCCAAGTCAAGCTGGCCGCCGCGACTTCGGTGCGTGATATCGCGGCCAGCCTCGACCACGCGGAAGGGCCCCGCGTGGTGGTCATCGATTCAATCCAAACCATGTACGTCGACACCCTTGAATCGGCGCCCGGGACCGTGAGCCAACTGCGCGCCGGCGCGCAGGAACTAATCCGACTCGCCAAGCGCCGCGGCTTTACGCTGCTTTTGGTCGGCCATGTCACCAAGGAAGGGCTCAGTGCCGGACCGAAGGTGCTGGAGCACATGGTAGATACGGTACTGACCTTCGAGGGAGAGCGTGGACATCAGTTCCGAATCTTGCGTGCAACGAAGAACCGTTTCGGTCCGACCGACGAAATCGGGGTTTTCGAAATGACCGACACCGGCCTGGCCGAAGTGCCCAATCCCTCGGCGCTGTTTCTTGCCGAACGCCGCGGAAATGTTTCCGGATCCGCCGTATTTGCCGGCATCGAGGGCAGCCGGCCGGTGCTGGTCGAGGTCCAGGCGCTGGTATCGGCGTCAAGCTTGGCAACGCCGCGCCGGGCGGTCGTCGGCTGGGACAGCGGCCGGCTAGCCATGGTGCTGGCCGTGCTGGAAGCCCGTTGCGGGGTGGCGCTGACCGGCCAGGAAGTGTATCTGAACGTGGCCGGGGGGTTGCGAATTGGCGAGCCGGCCGCCGACCTCGCTGTCGCCGCTGCGCTGATCTCGGCAGCGTGTGATCGTCCGGTTCCGGAGAACTGCGTGATATTTGGTGAATTGGGGCTTTCTGGCGAAGTCCGCGCGGTCAGCCAAGCCGAGGCACGACTGAAAGAAGCGGCAAAGCTCGGATTCGGGCGCGCCCTGATGCCGCCACGTCGCAAGCGCCGCGGCAAGACCGCGGGCACGGAGATCGACGCGCGCGAGATTGGCCACCTTCAGGACCTGGTGTCCCTGCTCTCACCCGCCGCCCGCCCCGTAAAAAGCCAAGCGGAGCGTTAGGCGGCGATGGATAATCTGCCTGTCAACCTGACGGACCTGCTGGTCTTAGCGGTGATCGTTATATCTGGCGCCTTTGCCTTCATGCGTGGCCTGGTGCACGAGCTCTTGGCAGTCGGGTCGTGGATCGGCGCGGCCTTCGCGACGCTGTACGGGTTTCCCCACGTGCAGCCGCTCGCCAACACCTATATCTCGGTCAAGATCCTTGCCGATGTTTCGGCGGGGGTGGTGATTTTTCTGCTGGTCCTGGTGATCCTCACCCTGGGGACACGCCTGTTGTCGCATCGCGTGCGAGAAAGCAGCCTTGGACCGCTCGACCGCACTCTGGGTCTGCTGTTCGGCTTTTTGCGTGGCGCGGTGTTGGTTTGCCTGGCATGGCTGGTGTTCACCTGGGCATTGCCAAGGGAAGACTGGCCGGACTGGATCTCCGAGGCCAAGAGCCAACCCTTTATCGAACGCGGCTCCATACTCATTCTCTCGCTCGTTCCCCCGGAGTTGATTGACCGCAGCGGCGAGGCGGCCGAGGAAAGCCGGCGCAAGGCACTTGACGCGAAAGCCGCCCTGGATGCGTACGATCAGTTGAAGAATCCGCTAGGCGACAGCCAGCGGAAAGACGATGCAACTTCCAATCAACCCGAGTATAACGACCAAATGCGCGACGTGCTTCAGCGGGTTATCGATGAAACCGCCGAGGAAAATGCGCAGACGGGAGCGAGCGCGCAATGATATCGACCGATCCCTTCCTAACAACCGACATTGATGACGACAAGCTGCATGAAGAGTGCGGCGTGTTTGGAATTTTCGGACACCCCGATGCCTCGGCTCACGTGGCGCTCGGCCTGCATGCGCTACAGCATCGCGGACAGGAAGCGGCGGGAATCGTTTCCTACGACGGCAAGCAGTTCAACGCGCACAGAGACTCCGGACGTGTCGGGGACATCTTCTCATCCGGCGCCGTCATGTCGAGCCTGAAGGGCTTTTCGTCGATCGGCCACAACCGCTATTCGACGACTGGCGAGTCGGCCATGCGCAACGTTCAGCCGCTCTTCGCCGATCTTGATACCGGCGGCTTCGCACTGGCCCACAACGGCAACCTCACCAATGCCAGGCACCTACGTTCGCAACTGGTAAAGCGCGGATCGATCTTCCAGTCCACTTCGGACACGGAAGTCATCCTGCATTTGATAGCCACATCGAATGGGGCCGCCGTGCTCGACCGCGTGATCGATGCCCTGCGTCAGATCGACGGCGCCTATTCCTTGGTCTGCTTGACCGATTCCTGCGTAATCGGCGTGCGCGATCCGCTGGGGGTACGTCCACTCGTCCTTGGGCGCCAAGGTGATGCCTATTGTATTGCCTCAGAGACTTGCGCGCTGGATATCATCGGCGCTGAATTCGTCCGTGGCATCTCGCCCGGCGAGATGGTCGTGCTCGATCACTCTGGGGTCCATTCTATTCGGCCCTTCCCCGCCGCCGCGAGCCGTGGATGCATCTTCGAGTACATCTATTTCGCGCGCCCGGACTCGGTCATGGAAGGCACCAGCATCTATGAGGCGCGAAAACGTATCGGCGCCGAGCTGTCGCGCGAGAAGAGCATCCCTGCCGATGTTGTCATTCCGGTGCCGGACTCCGGCGTGCCGGCGGCGATTGGCTATGCCGAACATGCTGGAATTCCCTTTGAATTGGGTATCATCCGCAATCACTACGTTGGCCGCACCTTCATTGAACCGGGCCAGCAAATTCGCAACCTTGGTGTCCGCCTCAAGCACAACGCCAATCGCGGCGCCATTGCCGGCAAACGCGTCATCCTGGTCGATGATTCGATCGTGCGCGGTACCACATCCGTCAAGATCGTGGAAATGGTCCGTGCCGCCGGCGCCTTGGAGGTGCATATGCGAATTGCCGCGCCACCGACCGCCCACCCCTGTTTTTACGGTATCGACACACCGGAAAAAGACGAACTCCTGGCATCGCGGATGACTGTGGAAGAAATGGCCAAATACATCGGGGTCGACAGCTTGGCATTCGTTTCGATGGATGGACTCTACAGAGCCATGGGTGAGCCCGGTCGCAACGAACCGGCACAGTTCTGCGATGCGTGTTTCACCGGTGACTATCCGATCCGACTGCGGGACTTCGAAGAGGACGACCATTCGACACAACTCTCGTTGCTTGCGGAAATGGTTTAGACGAACCGGCACGCCTTCGCCTGGTCCCTCAAATGATCGTTTCACGCCTGACCGGCCTCATTCTACCGACAATCCTTGCCATGGCTGGCGCCGCCAGCTTTTCGCAGTTTCCCGAATTTTATCAACAGTACCTGCAGCGTCTCGGCGGCCGGCTTGATCAAGCTGAATCGCGACTGGCGGAAATCACCGCCGATGCCGAAACAAAAGGCATGAGCGTCGAAGCCTACATCGAGAGTTTCTTGAGCAGTCATAAGCACGCCCTCGAGGGCCAACGCATGCTCGACAGTTTCGAGTTGACGCGAGAGCTGCGCCTGACGATTGCCAAGCTCTTCGAAGCACAGGCCTGGGAACGTCCGGCGCTCCTGGCGAAGCACTTTCACTCGGCCACGGCCGAAGCCACTTACGCCGCTTTCTCGCCAGCGCTACCGCTTACTCTTGATGGCGTGGCCTATGCCGCTGCCGGGGCCGCGCTGGCCCTCACCCTGTCGCACCTGCTGCGCCGAACCCTGCGACGCCGACAGCGAGAAAGGCAGCGCGTATGATCAAAGACACGGCCAATTCTGAATATGTGGCGGAGAGGCGAAGCGAAGGCCAACTTGCCGGCCGCGTCGCGCTGATCACTGGCGCGTCGCGCGGGCTAGGCGCCGCCCTGGCACGGCGATTCGCACACGAAGGAGCACAGCTCGTTCTTCTGGCTCGCACGGTGGGTGCCCTGGAAGAGGTCGACGACGAGATCCGTGCGTCTGGCGGCCGACAAGCGTTGCTTGTGCCACACGACCTGCGCGATTTCGACGCGCTGGACCAGCTCGGCGCATCGCTTCACCAACGCTATGGCAAACTGGATGTCCTGGTGGGCAATGCGGGACATTTGGGGAGCCTGTCTCCTATCGGCCATACCGATCCGAAAGTCTGGGCTGAAACCCTGGACGTGAATCTTACAGCGAACTTTCGCTTGTTGCGCAGCCTCGACCCCTTGCTGCGCCTATCCGATGCTGGGCGCGCAATTTTCGTTGGCGCGGAAGAAGCACGCGCCTCGAAAGCCTACTGGGGACCATACGCCGCTTCCAAAGCGGCGCTCGAAAGCTTGGTCCTGACCTATGCCGCCGAAATCGAAAGAACCACAGTGCGCGCCAATTTGATTTGCCCCGGTCCCATGGCGACGAAACTGCGCGCCCAGGCTTTTCCCGGGGAAAAACCCGATACCGTGCTACAGCCGGACGACGTCACGGATCGCTTTGTCGAACTGGCAAGCCAACAAAACCTTTTGAATGGTCAGCGGATCGTAGTAGCCAACTGACGTCACCAAGCAATCGCGTCACCGGTTATCCGCAGTACGACAAGAGTTGGTTCAAATTTGCAACCTATACAATAAAATTTAAAGAAATAAACGCACTACTTGCGTACGCAGTGTTTAATTGCGCTATATATAATATAGCCCCTAAATAGCCAATTGCTTATTGTCGAAGTATTTGTTACCACCAACTCGAATATCTTCGATGGACAAAACGATTGCAAAATAGAAAAGGAAAAGGCGGACCGGATCCGATCGATATACACGTCGGCGCGCGCCTACGGGCGCGGCGAATCCTGATGGGTCTGAGTCAGGAAAAGCTTGCCGAAGGGCTCGGTATCACCTTCCAGCAAGTACAGAAGTACGAGCGCGGATCCAATAGGATCAGCGCCAGTCGGCTGTTCAACACAGCGAAGCTTCTTGCCGTCCCCGTCGCATATTTTTTCGAGGGCGCGGAATCCGATCAGACCATTAATCCGCTTGAGGTTTCCGGCGGCGTCGCCAGCGAGTTTCCCGAGGATTTACTCAATCGCAAAGAGACGCTGAGCCTGTTGCGCTACTATTATTCGATACCGGACCAAAACTTGCGCCAGCGCTTTACGGACCTTCTCAAGGGCGTGACCCGGGCCGAACCGCGCGGTTGACTCAGAGTCCATACTGACGGGTTTTTGCTCGGCTGACAAATAATTGTCAGGGACTTGCTCGGCCGACAAACTCTTGTCAGGCGGATGGCTTCCCTGCCATCACTTGCGACGCTCATAGGGGTTCTCGCCCTTGCGCAGGTGAATACGGATTGGCGTTCCCGGCAAATCGAAGTCGCGGCGCAGGGAATTTTCCAGATACCGCAAATAGGACTCCGGCAGGCCCGCCGGCTTGGTGCAAAAAACCGCGAAGGTTGGCGGCCTGATCTTTGCTTGGGTCATGTATTTCATGCGAATGCGGCGGCCAGAAACCGCGGGCGGCGGATGCACTGCCGTGATTTCTTCGAGCCAACGGTTCAGTTCTGCCGTGGCGATACGCCTGTTCCAAACGTCATAGGCGGCGAACACGGCATCGAGTAGCCGGTCGGTGTGTTGTCCGCGAAGGGCTGACAAGGTCACCACGGGAACGCCACGGGTCTGTGGCAACGAACGCTCCAGGCGATCCGAGAGGTCTCTCAAAGCCGCGGCGCGGTCTTTGCAAAGGTCCCACTTGTTGACACCGATGACCAAAACCCGGCCCTCATCGATGACCCGGCGCGCAATTGTCAGATCCTGTTTCTCCAGGCGAGCTTCCACGTCGAGCAACAGCACCACGACTTGCGCATAGCGCACGGCGCGAAACGTATCGGCGGCCGACATTCTTTCCAGCGATGCCGTGATGCGGGCACGTTTGCGCAGTCCGGCGGTATCGATCAGGCGAATACCTCGGCCGTTGTAAACCCAGTCGGTTGAAATGGAGTCGCGGGTGATTCCGGCTTCCGGCCCGGTCAACATGCGATCCTCGCCAAGCAGGCGATTGACGAGTGTCGACTTGCCGACATTGGGCCGGCCGACGATTGCCAATTGCAGGACCTGCTCGGCCTCGTCTGCCGGCGTCGGTAGGTCATCGCCCTCGGGTGGAAGATCCTGCTCCCAGCTCTCGGGCGGAGTTGGCGCATCGGTCACTTCGGCCTTTTCCATATGCGCGCTTATGGCCTCGTGGAGATCGTCCGCTCCAAGGCCATGTTCAGCGGAAAAGCGGACGATGTCGCCAAAGCCGAGGCCATAGGCTTCGGCGGCACCGGCTTCTCCCTGGCGCCCCTCGCACTTGTTGGCGAGCAAGATCACCGGAGTCGGGATGCGGCGCAACCAGTGCGCAAAATGTTTGTCGAGAGGTGTCACACCTTCACGCGCATCGATGACAAAGAGCACGAGATCGGCATCGATAACCGCTTGTTCGGTCTGGCGCCGCATGCGTGCTTCCAGCGATTCGTCGAAGCTTTCTTCGATGCCGGCGGTGTCGACGATCTTAAACTGCAGATCAAATAGCTGGGCGTCCGCCTCGCGGCGATCGCGCGTCACCCCGGGCAGGTCGTGCACCAATGCCAGACGCTTTCCGACGAGGCGGTTGAACAGCGTGGACTTGCCGACATTGGGCCGGCCGATTATGGCGATCGAAAAGCTCATGTTAAGCCGTTGTTAATGGTTCTGCCACTGCGGCCAAGCCGTACCCCGGCTTCGCCGGCAGCCACAGCAGGCGCTGCCGGGGTGTAATACAGGGCTTGTGTCCTTTCTACACCTGGTATTTACGCAGCCGCGTCGGCGTCGGCCGCCTTCGGCCGCCGGCGTTCCAGGACAATCGTACCAAAGGTGTCGAGTTGCGCCTCGAAGGATGCGGTCACCACCGTCGTTGTCTGGTCTTCGGCGATCAAGGCCGGTCCAGAGATTCGAGCCCCAATCGGCAGATCACCGCGACGATAAAGCGGCGTTGGCCGCATTTCGGCCGTGTCGGGGTCAAAAACTTGCAGCATGGACAGCGGGCGCGTTTGTCCATCGACTGCATGCGAGGCCGGAATCGGCGGTTCCTGCGGCGGCGGGGCACTGAGATTCAACGTCCAGGTTACGATTTCCACGTCGAGCCCGGGGATGCTGCGGCCATAGAGCCTTTCGTAAGCCGCAATAAAGGCCTTACGCAGGGAATCGGCATCGCCGGCATCCAACTCGCGAACCGGCACGGTGACGCTGATTTCATGGCCCTGACCGGCATAGCGCATGTAGGCGGTGCGACTTTCCGTCGGCACCGCGCCAGTCGCGGCCCGTTCGACGATCTCCCGGGCCTCGGCGTGCATCTCCGCCAAGAGCGCGTTGGCCAGTTCGGCATCGAACGCGGAAAGTCGAAGAAACCGGCTGCGCACGACCTCATAGGATATGGCCGCGCGCAGGAAACCAAGGGCGGAACCGACCCCGGCGCCGGCCGGCACGATGATGCGATCTATGGCCAACTTCTCCGCCAACCGCGCCGCGTGGAGGGGGGCCGCTCCGCCAAAGGCGATAAGCGTTCGACCCGCCAGATCCTTGCCCCATTCAATGGCATGAACCCGTGCGGCGTTGGCCATGTTCTCGTCGACCACCTCGCTCACCGCGAAGGCCGCCAAGGGCCCAACCAGGTTGAGCCGCTCGCCGATGCCAGCCCGCAGGGCCTCCGTGGCGCGTTCCGGCCGCAAGGAAACCGAACCGCCGGCGAAGCTTGTCGGATCGATACGGCCAAGGGCAACGTCGGCATCGGTGACCGTGGCCTCTTCGCCGCCACGGTCATAGCAGGCTGGCCCGGGTTCGGCACCCGCGGACTCCGGCCCGACGGTTACACGGTTGAGGGAGTCGACGCGGGCGATCGAACCGCCACCAGCCCCGATTTCCACCATCTCGATGGCGGGAATGCGCAATGGCAGGCCGCTACCCTTGAGGAAGCGATACACGCGATCAACCTCGAAACTGCGCGAACTCAGCGGCTTGGCATCGTCAATGAGGCAGATCTTAGCCGTGGTGCCTCCCATGTCATAGGAGAGGATACGCGCGAGATCGCCCTTGGAGGCTATGTGGCTGGCCAGAATCGCACCACCCGCCGGCCCCGACTCGACCAGGCGGATCGGAAATCGCATCGCCGCGTCCAATCCGGTCAAGCCGCCGCCCGAGGTCATCAGCAAGAAGGCACAGTGGAACCCGCGCCCACGCAGCTGTTCGTCCAGACGTTTCAGATAGCGCGCCATCAAGGGCTGGACATAGGCATTGGCGCAGGTCGTCGATAGCCGTTCGTACTCGCGGATCTCCGGGCAGACTTCCGACGAGAGCGTTATCGGCAGCCTCGGACAACGGGCCCGCAGAATTTCCGCCACGCGCCGTTCGTGCGCCGGATTGGCATAGGAATGGATCAAGCCGATGGCCAGGCTTTCGATCTTTTCCGCCTCGATTCTGATTGCCAGATCCTCGACGCTGTTTTCATCCAATGGCAGCAGCGGGTTGCCGGCGGCATCGACGCGTTCGACCACCGGCCAGCGAAGGTGGCGAGGTACCAGCGGCCGTGGACGGTCGATGTTGATGTCGTATTGCTCGAATCGGTTCTCGTAAGCCATCTCGACCGAATCGCGGAAACCGTCGGTCACCACCAGCGCGGTCTTGGCGCCGCGCCGTTCGATCAGCGCGTTGGTCGCCAAAGTCGTGCCGTGGATGATCAAAGCCACATCCCGCGCCTCGACTCCGGCGTCGGCAAGGACCGTTTCCACTCCGGCAAGGACGCCTTCTTCCGGGGCCTGCTGCGTGGTCAGGACCTTGGCGGTGAAGCGGGCGTCTCCAGTTTCCAACGCCAAATCGGTAAAAGTGCCGCCGATATCGACCGCCAGTCGCGGTGCTGAGGAAGAAGCCGTCATAAGACCTGCCAAACGAGACTGTAGAACCGGGACAGAGGCGGGTCGCATGGTGCTTCCGCACCCCCGCCGCGCCACAGTAAGGTCGCCGCCCTGAGTTAGGCAAGGCTTGTCGCGGCCCTCTGGATTTTCGCCGCGATTGCCGCGAAACGCCTTGCGGAGAGCCATCGGCGGGGTCAATCATGGCTCTATGTACAGCACCCAAGAACCACGGTGGCCCGAAGCCGTATTCGCCGAGCTTAGGACCCACGAAATTGGCCATGTCGCCTATGTTCCCGACGCCGGTCACAGCCG
>JAJFGM010000717.1 GCA_021776145.1 Kiloniellaceae bacterium
TTCGACATCTTCGGCGAAGCTGGAATCGGTCGCTTTGAGTTCCTCGATACGCCGCACCGCGTGCATGACCGTGGTGTGATCGCGGCCCCCGAACTTGCGTCCGATTTCGGGCAGCGAGCGCGATGTCAGTTGCTTGGACAGGTACATCGCCACCTGCCGCGGCCGCGCCACGGCACGCGCCCGACGCGCCGAGTGCATGTCGGCCACGCGCACGTTGAAGTGCTGCGACACACGCTTCTGGATTTCCTCGATGGTGACCCGGCGATCGTTGGCGCGCAGCAGATCGTGCAGCACTTCTTGCGTGGTCTCCAGGGTGATCGGGCGGCCGACCAAGGTGGCATGCGCCATGATCCGGTTGAGCGCGCCTTCCAACTCGCGCACGTTCGAGGTGATCTTGTGGGCCAGAAACTCCAAGACCTTGGCAGCCACTTCGGTCTGAAACTGCTCAGCCTTCGATTGCAGGATGCCGAGTCGCAGTTCGTAGGTTGTCGGATGGATATCCGCCACCAGCCCCCAACCGAGGCGGGAGCGCATACGCTCCTCAACGCCCTCAAGGTCGCTCGGACTCTTGTCCGCCGAGACCACGACCTGTCGGTTCTGGTCGACCAGGGCGTTGAAGGTGTGAAAGAACTCTTCCTGCGTTGCCTCGCGGTTGCCGATAAACTGCACATCGTCGATCATCAAGACATCGACCGAACGGAACTGTTCCTTGAAGGACACCGTGTCCTTGATGCGCAGCGCCCGAACGAACTGGAACATAAACTTCTCGGCCGAGAGGTATATCACTCGGCGATCCGGCGTACGTGTGCGGATCTGCTGTGCGATGGCATGCATCAAGTGCGTCTTGCCGAGGCCGACGCCGCCGTAGAGGAAAAGCGGGTTGAAGGGCACGCTGTCGGCTTCGGCCACGCGGCGCGCCGCCGCGTAAGCGAGTTCGTTCGGCCTGCCAACCACGAAGTTATCGAAGGTAAAACGCGGGTCCAATGGCGCCGAGATGTCGCGGTCTGATTCGCCATAGAGACCGGCGTCGTTGCGCCGTTCCGGCACCGCCGGCGGGCTTTTCTTGGCGCGGGGGTCCACGGATCCCTGCAACTTGCTCACCGGCCGCGCCGGCGGCTGCACGACGATTTCGACGGCCGAAAGCGACTCGTCTTCATCGTTCCACAGCGCCAGTATGCGCTCGGCATAATTGCTGGCCACCCAGTCCCGCATGAAGCGGGTCGGCACGGCAAGACGCAATGCACTCTTGCGTCGGCCGGCCAGAGTCAGGGGTTTCAACCAAGACCGGTAGGCCGCTTCTCCAACTTCCGCGCGCAGACGTCCACGCACGCGAGCCCATTGCCCCATGACGAGCGAATCTTGCTCGCTACCACTCATTTCTTCGTTCCCCCCCGCACTCGCTCGCGCGAGGCCCTATCGCATCGTCGTCCCGTCGTTTCGACAGGTGATGAACCTAGTCGCCAAACGAAAATTGCCAGCCCGCAAGTTCACTAGCAATGGGCATGATGTCTCAAGCAGCCTCAATGTTAGGAAAATAAAAGAAAACGGTTTTTCGACACTCAGAGAGATAAGCGACATAAATCGCAACACAGAATTACAAAAAGCTTTTCTTTTCCAAAAAAAACTTTCGCGTCCACGTAATAAAACGCCGCATTTCCGGTGGCCGCAATGAAGTTTTATTTTGTTTTTCGCCGATTATACTTGGCAAACCGCCCCCGACGTTCTTGCCTAAATGTACCCGGCAGCGCTTGCCGTGGCAAGCGGAAGGAAAAGAGAACGTCCGATTTTTTTCGTTGTCGGTGTCACGACGCGCGCCGGCACTTCGTTTCAAGAAGCCACATCGGCGGCCTTGTGCCAACGCCGCAAGGCACCTCACCCACCTAGCGAGTCACTATGCCCGGAGCCGCGCCGCGGCGGATCGATCTTACGATCTCGGGACAAACAAAACCGCGCTCTGCCATTAGAGCGCGGTCCATAATTTTTTTTGCTTATTGGCCGCCGTGGCGGCCAGGCGTGCGTTTCAGGCCATTGCCTTGACGCGCGCGGCCAGCCGCGAAAGCTTGCGGGCCGCGGTGTTCTTGTGCACCAAACCGGCGCGGACGCCGCGATGCAATTCGGGCTGGGTTGCCTTGAGGGCGGCCTGGGCCACCGACTGGTCGCCACCCGAGATCGCCAATTCGACGGACTTTATGAAGGTGCGGATGCGGCCGACGCGGGCGCCATTTATCACCGCGCGCCGGTCATTGCGCCGAATCCGTTTCTTGGCGGACTTATGATGAGCCATTCCGTACTTCTCGATCTGACATGCGTGGAGTAACAACGGCCGGGGTTATAGCCCCCGGCCAGGGTTGCGTCAAGCCGCAGTTTTGCGCTCTTTCCGCGGGTTTTCACCTTTACCGGGCGGCTTGCCCTCGGGACCCGCGTTCAGCGATTTTTCCAGTCCGCCTGGCGCTTCTCGGCAAAGGCCGACATGCCTTCTTTCTGATCCTCGAGCGCAAAGCTGGAGTGGAACAGCCGGCGTTCGAACTTGACGCCTTCGGCCAGGGTGGTTTCGTAGGCCCGGTTCACCGCTTCCTTGGCCATCATGACAGCCGGCCGCGACAGGCCGGCGATCTTGGCGGCCGTCTTCATGGCATCCTCGAGCAGGTCCTCGGCCGGGACGACACGCGCCACCAGCCCCGCCCGCTCGGCTTCCTCGGCCTCCATCATGCGTCCAGTCAGGCACATCTCCATGGCCTTCGACTTGCCGACGAAGCGCGTCAAACGCTGGGTTCCGCCCGAGCCTGGAATGGTGCCGATGGTAATCTCCGGCTGACCGAACTTGGCCGTGTCGGCGGCGATGATGAAATCGCACATCATGGCGAGTTCGCAGCCGCCGCCGAGCGCGTATCCGGCCACCGCAGCGATCACCGGCTTGCGCGTGCGCGCGACCCGTTCCCAGCCCCGCGTGATGAAGTCTTCGGAGAAAACGTCGTTGAACGACTTGTCCTTCATCTCAAGGATATCCGCACCGGCGGCGAAGGCGCGCTCGGACCCGGTGAGCAGGATACAGCCTACGGCGTCATCGGCTTCGAAGGCGTCGAGCGCCGTTTCGAGTTCGGCGATGAGAGCCGCGCAGAGGGCGTTCAGCGCCTTGGGCCGGTTCAACGTAATGACACCGACAGCGCCTGAGGTTTCGACGATAATGTTTTCGTAGGTCATTCGATTGGGCCTCCGCTTGATGCAGCGCGTTATGCCGATTAGCTTCGCAAGGGCAGCAGTTTGGCCGTCTTCCTACCTTATCGCTGCCGCGATGCACAATAGAAAGTCGAACGACCGGACTGCACGATGCGGCGGATGCCGCCATCGTGCCGCGGGCGGCAATCGCAACCGGGGCAGGCCACGCCCTGGCGGTCGTAAACGGCAAAGCGATGCTGAAAGTAACCCAACTCGCCATCGGCCTGGACATAGTCGCGCAACGACGAACCGCCGGCTTCGATGGCCCGGGCAAGCACGTCGCGCACCGCCTGCGCCAAGCGCTCGGCACGGCCGCCCTGCACGGTGTAAGCCTGCCGTCGCGGCGATAGGCCGGCATGGAACAACGCCTCGCAGGCATAGATGTTGCCGACGCCGGCGACCACTTTCTGATCCATGATGACAGTCTTGATCGGGCTGCGGCGCCCCTTCAACGCAGCCGCCAGGGCCGGGCCGTTGAAGGCGTTGCCCAAGGGCTCGGGTCCCATGTCGCGCAGCAGCGCATGTTGCTGCAAACGATCGGCCGCGACGAGGTCCATGATGCCGAAACGCCGCGCGTCGTTGAAGCGAATTTCACAGCCCTCGTCGGTAGTCAATATAACGTGGTCGTGCTTGCCGAGCGCCGGCGCCGGCGGGTCGATCAGCAGCATGCGCCCCGACATGCCGAGGTGGCAGAGCAGAACCCAGCCATCGTCGAGATGCAGCAGCATGTATTTGCCACGCCGGGCGAGATGCTCGACCCGGCGCCCTTCGAGACGCGCGACGAAGTTCGGCGGCAAGGGGAAGCGCAGATCGGGTCGGCGCTGCTGGACGCGCAGCAGTTTGCGTCCTTCGAGTTTGGGGCGCAGGCCGCGGATGACGGTCTCGACTTCGGGCAGTTCGGGCATGACGGGAAAGATTTGAGTATCGTTGTTACGGGGCGTCTTGCTAACACGAAACGCGGGCCCGGCATAGCGGCGCCGACCTGCGCGGTAGCCTTGCTGCCAGAGCCGCGTTATCTTCCGCACGTCGCGGCCCCGCCGCGATAGATTTACGGGACAAGGCCACGGCCGTGCCCCCAACCAGTCTCTGTTTCGAGGACAACCCGCATGAGCCGCGACAAGGCGGAGGCCACCACCCATTTCGGGTTCGAGGACGTTCCCGTCGCCGCCAAAGCGGGACGCGTCCGCGACGTATTTGCCTCGGTCGCCAATCGCTACGACCTGATGAACGATCTGATGTCCGGTGGCATTCACCGCCTGTGGAAGGCATCGCTGATCGATTGGCTGGCGCCGCGGCCAGGACTGCACCTCGTCGATGTGGCGGGCGGCACCGGCGATATTGCCCAGCGCGTCATGGCACGCGCCGGGTCGGCCGAGATCGTTGTCTGCGACTTGACCCCGGACATGCTCGCCGTCGGCCGAGATCGCGCCATCGACAGCGGTCGGCTCGACGGCATTCGCTGGGTCTGCGGCGATGCCCAGGCCCTGCCTTTGCCGGACCGCGCCGTCGAGGCCTACGTCATTGCCTTCGGCCTGCGCAACGTCACCGACATTCCTTTGGCGCTCGCCGAGGCACGTCGCGTCCTCAAGCCAGGCGGACGATTCTTCTGTCTGGAATTCAGCCAGGTAATCCTGCCCCTGCTGCGCGATCTCTACGACCTCTATTCCTTCAAGGTGTTGCCGGCGCTCGGCGCCGCCGTCGCCAAGGATCGCGAGGCCTATCAGTATCTGGTCGAATCGATCCGCCGCTTTCCCGCCCAGGAGGAGCTGGCGGAAATGCTGCGACACGCCGGTCTCGAACAGGTCTCCTACCGCAATCTGAGCGGCGGCATCGCGGCGCTGCACTGCGGCTGGCGCATCTGATCGGACGGACCCGGACCCGCATGTTTCGTACCATTCGAACCCTGCTGCGATTGCTTTCCATCGCCCGCACCCTGGCGCGCTATGACGCGTTGGCGCCCTTGGAAACATCCGGCGTCGCGCCGGGAATTCTGTGGCTGGCCCGCCTGCTTTCGCGCCGCCGGGCCGAGGGCCGGCCGGGTCAGAAACTTGCCCGCGCGCTGACCGCCCTGGGGCCGAGCTTCATCAAATTCGGCCAAGCCCTGTCAACCCGGGCCGACCTCTTGGGCGAGCAAGCCGCGCGCGACCTCGCGGAACTGCAGGATCGCCTGCCGCCTTTCGACAGCGTCACCGCCCGCGCCAGCATCGAACAGGAAATCGGTCGGCAGGTCTCCGACATCTTCGCTGAATTCGACGACAAACCGATCTCGGCTGCTTCAATTGCCCAGGTGCATCTCGCGGTAACCCGTCCCGATGCCGAGGAAAGCGAGGGTCGACCGGTCGCCGTCAAGGTTCTGCGCCCAGGCATCGAGGCCGCCTTCGAACGCGATCTTGAGCTTTTCTATTGGCTGGCCGAAGTCGTCGAGCGCACGCAACCGAAGCTGCGGCGCCTCAAACCGGTCGAAGTGGTGCGGCTTTTCGACGAGACCGTGCGCATCGAGATGGATTTGCGCATGGAAGCGGCGGCCGCCTCGGAACTGGCGGAGAACTTTCGCGACGACCTGACCTACAGGGTCCCGGCCATCGACTGGCAGCGAACGTCGCGTCGGGTCCTGACCATGGATCGCATCGGCGGCATCCGCATGGACGACCGCGAGGCCTTGCTGGCCGCCGGCCACACTCTCGAGACGGTGCTGACGCGCGCCGCCGCAATCTTCTTCAACCAGGTCTTCCGCGACGGCTTTTTTCACGGCGACCAGCACCCCGGCAACATGTTCGTCGACAGCGACGGGGCGATCACCGCCGTCGACTTTGGCATCATGGGGCGTCTCGACCCAAAGACCCGCACCTATCTCGCGGACATGCTGATGGCGACCTTGGCCAGCGACTACCAGCGCCTTGCCGAGGTTCACGTCGAGGCCGGCTACCTGCCAATCGGCCCGGCGGTGGCAACCTTCGCTCAGGCTCTGCGTTCGGTCTGCGAACCGATCTCGGGGCGGCCCTTGAACAAGATCTCCTTTGCCCGCCTGCTTGGCCAACTGCTGCAGTTGACCGAAGCATTCGACATGCCAGTGCAACCGCAGCTTCTGTTGCTGCAGAAAAACATGCTGATGGCCGAGGGCGTCAGCCGCGGGCTCGACCCTTCCCTCAACATCTGGGCCCTGGCGCAGCCGCTGATCGAAGACTGGATGCGCGCCGAGCGCGGCCCCGAGACGCGCCTGCGCGAGGGGGCCAAGGACTTGATCACGGTCGTCGAGCGCCTGCCGAAGTTGCTGGCGGATGTCGAAAAAGCCGCCGCCGACATGGCGTCTGGCGGCCTGCGCCTGCATCCCGAGACCTTGAAGGCGGTCGGCGCCGATAACAACAACGGCGTCTGGCATCTCCGCGCGCTGTGGTTCGCGGTGACCCTTCTGGCCCTGCTGCTGGCGTTGGATTGAAGCGCGCCGTCGCGCCGATCCGCCCCCTTTGTGAACGATGCCCGCACCGCGGGTTCTTTTCCGCCGGTTTGTGGACGAATAGGCTCGCAACAAAGTTTCGGATCGGCTTTTCAGCCTTTCAGGCTTGGCCCAAAGCCCGGCCATTGACGGTGCAACGCCGCGGCCTGCCTGGGGTTCACGACCGCGTCAGGCGGCGGGGATGCCGCTTGCTTTGCCGCCCTCTTGCCTCTAGATTATTCACGCCTAGGAACTGTAAAATACAGCGATCAGCACCGTGACAAGCGAGAAACGCGTTCTTTTGATCATCTCCGGCGGCATCGCCGCCTACAAGGCCTTGGAGCTCATACGGCGCCTGCGCGAACAGACGATCAAAGTACGCTGCATCCTGACCAAGGCCGGCGCCGAGTTTGTCACCCCGCTGTCGCTTTCGGCGCTCAGTGAGGACACGGTCTACGGCGAGCTTTTTTCGCTCACCGACGAGGCCGCCATGGGCCATATCCAGCTTTCGCGCGACGCCGACCTGCTCGTTGTCGCGCCCGCCACCGCCGATATCCTGGCGAAGATGGCACAGGGCCGGGCCGACGATCTGGCGACCACCGCCCTGCTCGCCACGGACAAGCCGGTGCTCGTCGCTCCGGCAATGAACGTGCGCATGTGGGAGCATGCCGCGACACAGGACAATTTGGCGACCCTCAGGCGGCGCGGCGTCTTTAGCATAGGTCCGACCGAGGGCGACATGGCGTGTGGCGAGTTCGGCTATGGACGCCTCGCCGAGCCTGGCGATATCCTGAATGCCATCACCGGCTTTTTCGCCGATCGCGGTCGGCTGGCCGGACACCGCGCCCTGGTGACCTCGGGCCCGACCCATGAACCCATCGACCCCGTCCGCTACATCGCCAACCGCTCTTCCGGGCGCCAGGGTCATGCGGTCGCCGAGGCCTTGAGCCGCATGGGCGCGGAGACGACCCTGGTATCGGGGCCGAGCCAATTGCCCGACCCCGCCGGCACCCGCGTCATCAAGGTCGAAACAGCAGAGCAGATGCTTACCGCCTGTCGCGCCGCGCTGCCCGCCGACGTCGCGGTCTGCGCCGCCGCCGTGGCCGACTGGCGGGTTGACAACGCCGCGGCGCAAAAGCTGAAAAAGGATGGCGGCGCGGTACCGCAGCTGAGCCTTACCGCCAACCCCGACATTCTTGCCAGTCTTTCGGCTAACGGCAACGACCGGCCGCGCCTGGTGATCGGTTTCGCCGCCGAAACCCAGGACGTCGTCGAGTTGGCCAGGGCCAAACGGCTGCGCAAGGGGTGCGACTGGATTCTCGCCAACGATGTCTCGCCGGGCAGCGGCACCTTCGGCGGCACGGACAATCTGGTGCACCTGATTCGCGCTGATGGCGTCGAGACCTGGCCACGAATGAGCAAAAACGACGTCGCAACGCGCCTGGCGCGAGAAGTGGCGCAGAACTTGAACGACGAACAGGGATAGGGCAACCCATCGACATGAAGGAACTTCGCA
>JAJFGM010000718.1 GCA_021776145.1 Kiloniellaceae bacterium
TTTGAAATCGACATTGCCGCGTCGCCAATGAGCCAGCACGCCCGAAACGGACGAGGCGACGATCTGATTGGCCTCGGTCCCGACCGCGACAGCCGGCGGCACGCCGATAAAGATCAACAGCGGTGTCATCAGGAAACCGCCGCCGACACCGAACAGACCGGACAAGAAGCCGACGATTCCACCCAAGCCGAGAAGCAAGAAGACGTCGAGCGACATCTCGGCAATGGGCAGGTAGATCTGCATGGCTGGGCGCTTTGCCCTCACATATGCGCAGGCAGCGGCAGGTGTCGCCCGTTGCCGAGTTCGAAGTCTGAATTTCGCGCCGCGCGGCGATCCCGGCGCGCGTCAGCGAAACAAAACCTTACGCCCAAATGTGCCTGCGGCCAATGGGTTCTGGGCGCTTTTTTACGGCCAACGGGAACTTTTTCATGGTGCCAGTGGGACCTGTCGTCGATCGCCCTCAGAAACGCAACAGACCCACCGCGTCCTGCGCCTCGGCAAGAATCGGCTGGGCAATGGCCGCGGCCTTTTCGGCGCCGGCGGAAAGGATTGCATCGACGCTTGCCGGGTCAGCGCTCAAGCGTTTCATTTCCGATCCCATCGGACCCAAACTGGCAACGGCCAGATCGGTCAGGGCTGACTTGAACAACGAGAACTGCGCTCCGGCAAATTCCTCCAGAACTTCGGCCAGCGGCTTGTCGGCCAGGGCCGCATAAATGCCGAGCAGGTTGTAGGCCTCTGGCCGCGACTGGCGCGTCTCTTCCGGCAGATCACCGGTTTCATCCAGCACCTCTTGGCCCGGCAAGAGTTCGGAATCGCTGGTCGCCTTACGCAGCTTCTTTTGGATCGTATCGGCGTCGTCGGTCATGGTGATTCGGCTCATGTCCGAGGGATCGGACTTGCTCATCTTTTTCTTGCCGTCGCGCAGGCTCATGACGCGCGTCGCCGTCCCCAAAATCAGCGGTTTGGGCATAGGAAATAGTTCTACGCCGTAGTCGTTGTTGAATTTTTGCGCGATGTCCCGGGTCAACTCCAGGTGCTGCTTCTGGTCCTCGCCGACTGGCACATGCGTCGCCTTGTAGGCAAGGATGTCGGCCGCCATGAGGTTGGGGTAGGCATAAAGGCCAACGCTCGCCTTCTCGCGGTGCTTGCCGGCCTTTTCCTTGAACTGGGTCATGCGGTTCAGCCAACCCAAGCGCGCCACGCAGTTGAGGATCCAGGCCAGCTCCGCATGCGCCGAAACCTGGCTTTGATTGAAGATGATGCTGCGCGAGGGATCGATGCCGGCGGCCAGGAAAGCAGCCGTCACCTCCCGCGTGTGAGCCTTCAACTCGGCCGGATCCTGCCACGCCGTGATCGCGTGCAGATCTACGACGCAATAGATACAGTCGTGGTCGTTCTGCAGTTTGACCCAGTTTCGGATCGCACCGAGATAGTTGCCAAGATGCAGGTTGCCGGTGGGCTGCACACCCGAAAAAACGCGGTCCATGGGTTGTCCCTGTGGAGTGTCCCCGGGGATCGTCCCCGGCGAATGGCCAGTGCGTTTGGCGCCTAGTGCGGCATCTCTCAGGAGCAATAAATCCAA
The DNA here is from genome assembly GCA_021776145.1 of Kiloniellaceae bacterium. Classification (GTDB taxonomy): domain Bacteria; phylum Pseudomonadota; class Alphaproteobacteria; order Kiloniellales; family Kiloniellaceae; genus JAJFGM01. The sequence continues at coordinate 1,586 of JAJFGM010000718.1, forward strand.
ACGCTTCGAAGCGGCGCGGTTATCGCCTTTGCACGCAAGCGGGTCAAGACCCGCGGCGGCGCAACAACAGCTCGGCAAATTCCGCGCGGTCGAGCGCGCCCAAGGCGTTGGCCAGGAGCGCGTAGCCGACAAGGCCACCGGACACCAGAAAAACCAAGCCGGCGATGCGCTCGAGTTGCGACCCGTCGAACCAGGTCTGCAGGGCTGCCGCGGCAAACCAGAGGGCGCCTCCCATGAGGGAGGAGGCGAACAATATGCGCGGTAGCCGGCCGCGCAGGCGGGCATCTGTCTTCAGAAAACCGCGGCGCCGGAGGGCCAGGATCAACAAGACCGTATTCAGCCACGCCGAAAGGGCTGTCGCCAAGGCAATGCCGACATGGCCTAGGATCGGAAACAGGCTCACGGACACGACGATATTCACCACCACCGAGAGCGCCGCCATCTTCAAGGGCGTGACCGTATCTTCGCGGGCAAAAAAAGCCGGCTGCAGGATCTTGACGAGAACAAACGCCGGCAGGCCACAGGCAAAGGCCATAAGGGCCCAGGCGATAGCCTCGGAGCCCTCGCGGCCGAGGGCACCACGCTCGAAGAGGACAATGATGATCGGCTGCGGAACCAGGGCCAGAGCCGCGGTTGCCGGCAACGTCAGCAGCAGGGCCATTTCGATGCCGCGGTTGAGGCTGTTCATCGCCGCCGAGTCGGCGCCGGCGCGCAGTTTGCGGGCCAGGTCGGGCAGCAGGACGATCCCGAACGCGATGCCGATAAGACCGAGCGGCAGCTGATAGACGCGATCGGCGTAGTAGAGGAAAGAGACCGCGCCCTGCTGTTGCGAGGCGATGATCATGCCGACGATAAGGTTGAGCTGTAGAGCGCCGGCCGAGAGCACCCCGGGGATCATCAGCTTCAACAGGCGTTTGATATCCGGCGTCAAGCGCGGCACCGGCAAGCGCAACCAAAGGCCGGCCCGGCCCGTCGCAATAACCAGGAACAGGAACTGCGCGATGCCGGCACACACCACCGCCCAGGCCATGACATGGCCGGGTTGGCCGGTCAGGGGCAAGACGACGACGAGCGCGCCGATAAAGATGAGGTTGAGCAAGATCGGCGCCGCCGCCGCCGCGGCAAATCGGTAGAGCGAGTTGAGAATGCCGCTCAACAGCGCCGCCATGGACATGAAAAGCAGGTAGGGAAAAGTGATGCGAGTGAGCTGAACCGCCAATTCGTACTTCTCTCCGTCCACGGCGAAACCAGGTGCCAGGACATAAAGCAGCCAGGGCATGGTCGCGACCGCCACGGCGGTAAAGAAAAACAGTGCGGTCAACATTATCGACAGCGTCTGTTCGGCGAAGAACTGTGCCGAAGCCTTGCCCTGTTGTTCAAGGTGGCGCGCAAAGAGCGGTACGAAGGCCGCATTGAAGGCGCCCTCGGCAAAGATCCGGCGAAACAGGTTGGGCAACTTGAAGGCAACAAAAAAGGCGTCGGCAATCGGTCCGGCCCCGACCACCGAGGCGATCAGAATATCGCGGACAAAGCCGAGGATTCGACTGATTCCGGTGTAACCCCCAACCGTGGCAATGGAGCGAACAAAGGCCATGGCCCGCTTGTTACCCAGGCCGGCGCGGAATGCAAGCAGCGGGAGGCGGCTTTAAGCCGATGCCGCAACCGACGTGGGTCGCTTTTGCCTCTACTCCGCGGCCGGGCCGGCAGAAGGGTTTTTTTCAGGCCGCGCCTTGCGGCGCGGTGAAACCTTACCCGGGGTTGCCGGCTTCTTTTCCGGTCCGGCCACCGCCTCCGGCCGGCAAGCGCCATCTTGCAGCGCCTCCAAGAGCCGGCGTTCTGTCGTTTTCAGTTTGCGCCGGTTCTGGATCTTATCGCCCAGGGCAGTTTGTACATAAAAGACGTCGACGGCGCGTTCGCCAAAGGTGGCAATACGCGCCGATTTGATGATCAGGCTGAGCTTCGTCAAGGCCAGGGTCACCTGATACAAAAGTCCAGGTCGATCGCGGCCATTCACTTCGATGACGGTGAGATCGCGGCTCGCGTTGTTGTCGATGAGCACCCGCGGCGGAACCCGAAAAACCTTGAGCCGGCTGGGAATGGTCGACCGCCGCCGCCGCAACTCCTGCAACGGCCGCAGGCGCCCCGACAGGGTCTTTTCGATAGCAACCGAGAGCTTGGCTAGTTTTCCCGGCTGGTCGAAGGGACCCCCCTGGGCGTCTTCGATGATGAAGGTGTCGAGCGCCATGCCGTTGGTCAGTGTGAAGATACGCGCCGCATCGATGGAGGCGCCCGCCACCGCCATGGCGCCCGCGATGCGACTGAAGAGACCGGGGTGGTCCGTCGTGTAGACGGTCACCTCGGTCGCCTGCAGATAGCTGTCGACGCGCGTATCGATGGTCAACAGCCGGCTGTCTTGTTCGGCGGCAAGCACCAGGCGAGCATGGCGTTCCAGGGTGTCGAGATCGCAGGACATCCAATAGGAAGCCTGGCCACGGCGCAGGTGCGCAGCGACGTCTTTGGCGCTCCAATCCGATAGGCGCGCCTTCAAGGCGTCCTTCGACTGCGTGACCCGCTGGTCGCGGCGATTGATGGCCAAGCCGCCGGTCAAAACTTCGTCGCTGCGCCAGTAGAGCTCGCGCAGAAGGGACGCCTTCCAGGCATTCCAGACATTGGGTCCGACGGCGCGGATGTCGGCAACGGTCAGCACCAGGAGCAGGCGCAGGCGTTCAGGCGACTGTACAAGGTCGGTGAAGTCCTGGATCGTCTGCAGGTCGTCGATGTTGCGCTTGAAGGCGGTGTCGGACATGGCCAGGTGATGGCGCACCAGCCACGCCACCGTCTCGGTCTCGGCTTCCGTCAAACCGAGGCGCGGACAGAGCCGCAAGGACAGCTTTTCACCCAGTTCCGAATGGTCGCCGGCGCGACCCTTACAGATGTCATGCAGAAGGACCGCAACATAGAGAACGCGCCGAGACAGCACCTTGTGCACGACGTCGCTGGCGATCGGCGCGGTGTCGGCAAGTTGTCCGTCTTCGATGGCGTGCAGCACGCCAATGGCGAAAATCGTATGCTCGTCGACCGTGAAGTGATGGTACATATTGTACTGCATCTGCGCCACGACACGCCCGAACTCGGGTACGAAGCGGCCGAGGACGCCAGCCTCGTTGAGCCGCCGCAGCGCGGTTTCGGGGTCTTTGCGGGAAGTCAGGATATCGAGGAAGATCTCGTTGGCTGCCGGATCACCACGGACCTGTTTATCGATATGCCTGAGGTTTTGCGTGATCCAGCGCAGCACTCGCGGGTGAATGTCCAATTCGTGACGCTGCGCAACGCGGAAAATGCGGAGCATTTCGAGCGGTTTTTCAGCCAGTTGCGCCGGGTCCTTGACCGTCAGGCGGTCGCCTTCGAGGCGAAAGCCATCGATGCCGCGGCGCGCCGACAGCGACGGCAGGCGAAAGCGCGAACGGCGTTTGTTATCGGCCTCCAGAGCGGCGCAGAAGATGCGGGTCAGAACCCCAACGTCCTTGGCGACCAGGAAGTAGTGCTTCATCAGGCGCTCGACATCGAGCGTGCCGGCATGGGCGGTGTAGCCCATGCGCGGCGCGATGCTCTGCTGCATGTCGAAGGTCAGGCGTTCTTCCGGGCGGCCGGCCAGATCGTGTAGGTGGCAGCGCAGGGTCCAGAGATAGTTCCGGGCCTTTTCGAATTGCTGGACCTCGGCGCGGGTGAAGACCCCTTGCTCGATCAACTTGGCGATACTGTCGACGTTGTAGAGAAACTTGGCGATCCAAAAGAGGCTGTGCAGGTCGCGCAGGCCGCCCTTGCCGTCCTTGATGTTGGGCTCCAGCGAGTAGCGCGAGTCCCCCATGCGCTTGTGCCGCGCATCACGCTCGGCCAGCTTGGCCTCGATGTACTGCGCGGCGCCCTTGCGACCAACCGCCAGAACTTCGCTCTTAAAACGCTGCCGCAGTTCCTTGTAGAGGTCCTGATCACCCCACAGCCAACGCGCCTCGAGCAGCGAAGTGAGAATGACGTGGTCGCTCTTGGCGAGACGCAAGCAGTCGTCGACCGAGCGCGTCGCGTGGCCGACCTTGAAGCCGAGATCCCACAGCAGGTAGAGAATATCCTCGAAGACCTGCTCGCTGCGCGGCGTCAGCTTGTAGGGCAAGAGGAACAGCAGGTCGATGTCGGAGTGCGGCGCCAGTTCACCGCGTCCGTAGCCGCCCAGGGCCACCAGGGACAGCACTTCGCCCTTCGAGGGGTTGGCAATGGGGTAGCGCCGTTGGGTCACATAGTCGTAGACGACCCGCACGATCTGATCGGCGAGAAAACTATAAGCACGCACCACCGTGCGGCCGCTGGCGCCGGTTTCGAAGCGCTTGCGCACTTCCACCTGGCCAGCCACGGCGTGGTTCTTGACCAGCGCCAGTACCGCGGCGCGTTCAGCGGCCTCGCCATTCGAAGATTCCGCGATCGACGTGATCTCGGCCCAAAGGCGGGCGCGATTGACGATGGCGCGCGGGTCCTTGATCCCGGTCCCGGCCCTCGGCTTTGATATCTCCATAGTTTCGAGCATGCCACGAAACCGATCCTGGTGTCCTGAATCCCAATTCTGATAGGGCAGATATCGAATTCAATTGCGCGCCAAACATTCGAATTGCGCGCTTTTTATATCCCTCGGCCGGGCAATCGCACCTAACCGGCCGCGCCGGCAAGCAAGCCCGCGTCGACACAGCGGCCCTTCAATCGCGCAGCAGACCACGCAGTTCATAGATAAGGTCGAGCGCCGCGCGGGGATTGAGACCGTCGGCGTCGACTTCGGCCAAGCGCGCTTCGACCTGTGACGACTCGACCGCGGGCGCGGGCCGCTTCGGCACGGCGGCAAAAAGCGGCAAGTCGTCCGCCAGCCGGGCCAGGGCGCCGGCCTGCTCGCTTTGTTCGAGGCTTGCCATGACTTCTTCGGCGCGGTGAATCGCCGCCGCCGGCAGACCGGCCAGTTTGGCGACGTGAATACCATAAGACCGGTCGGCCGCACCGGCCACAACTTCATGCAGAAACACGACCTCGCCCTGCCATTCCTTTACCCGCATGGCGTGACAAGACAACTCGTCGAGCTTGGCCGCCAGCGACGTCAACTCGTGGTAGTGGGTGGCGAAAAGGCAGCGCGCGCGGTTGACCTCGTGCAGGTGTTCGATGCAGGCCCAGGCGATCGATAGGCCATCGAACGTCGCCGTGCCGCGGCCGATCTCATCGAGGATGACCAGCGCCCGTGGGCCGGCTTGGTTGAGGATAACCGCCGCTTCGACCATTTCGACCATGAAGGTGGAGCGTCCGCGCGCCAGATCGTCGGCCGCGCCGACGCGCGAAAAAAGTCGATCGACGGCGCCGATGCGAGCAGCCTCCGCCGGAACGTAAGAGCCCATCTGCGCAAGCAGCGCAATGAGGGCGTTCTGCCGCAGAAAGGTCGATTTACCAGCCATGTTCGGGCCGGTGACGAGCCACATCCGGCCCTCGGCATCGAGGTCGCAGTCATTGGCGACAAAGGGGCCGTCCTGGTTTTGCAGCAGTGCCGCCTCGACGACGGGATGGCGACCACCGGTGATACGAAAGGCGAGGCTGTCGTCGACTTGTGGCCGGCACCAGCGGCCAGCAAGGGCCAAATCGGCAAGCGCCGCCGTGACATCCAGTTCGGCCAGCGCCTGCGCCGCGCGAGCGATCTCTTCGACACGGCTCAGGACTTCGCCGACAAGGTCCTCGAAGAGCCGCAGTTCGACGGCCAGTGCCTCGTCCGCCGCCGAAGCGATCTTCTTGTCGAGCTCGGCCAATTCGACGGTGTTGAAACGAACCGCGTTGGCCAGCGTCTGGCGATGGATGAAAAGCTCGCCGGGGCCGGACGGCACTTTGCCGGCGTGAGTCGGCGTCACCTCGATGAAATAGCCGAGCACGTTGTTGTGCTTCACTTTCAACGAGGTGATGCCGGTATCGCGCGCGTAGTTTTGCTGCAAAGCGGCGATGAGGCGCCGACTTTCGTCGCGCAAACCACGCAATTCGTCCAGTTGCTCGGTGTAGCCGGCCGCAATGAAGCCGCCGTCGCGGGCTTGCAGCGGTAAGGTCTCGGCCAAGGCGCGCCGCAGCCGCCCCACCAGAAGCTCATGGTGTCCGAGATCTCGCGCAAGGCTCTCCAGACCCCTGGGTATCGGCCCGTCCAACGCGTCGGAGAGCCGCGCGCGCAAGTCCATCGCTTCTTCGAGACTAACTCGCACCGCCGCCAGATCACGCGGTCCGCCACGGCCAATGGTCAGCCGCGATAGCGCCCGCTCGACATCCGGACAGCGCCGCAGCCCATCGCGCAAGGCCAGACGCAGCGGTTCGCCCTCGATCAGGAACTGCACCATATCGAGGCGACCGCTTATGGCGTGCGGATCGGTCAGCGGCGCCGCCAGGCGAACCCCAAGCAAGCGCGCGCCGGCACCTGTCAGCGTACGGTCGATGCTGGCGAGCAATGACCCGGCGCGGCCGCCGGATAGAGCCTGGTTCAGTTCAAGGTTGCGGCGGGTCGCGCCATCGATCTGCATCACCGCGTCGGCCTGCAGGCGGCGCAGCGGCGCCAGGCGCGGCAAACGCCCCTTCTGCGTCAAGTCTACATAGTCGACGAGAGCGCCGGCGGCCGCGATTTCGGCGCGGCTGAAGGCACCGAAGGCATCGAGCGCCGTAACGCCATAAATGTCCTGCAAGCGCCTACGTCCGTTGTCGCTATCGAAACGGCTACCCGGCAAAGGCGAAAGGCGCGCCTTCCAATCGCCGAAAGTCTCGAATAGATCCGGGCGCTGCAACAGCCGTTCCGCCACCAGCAGCTCGCCGGGCGCCAGTCTCGCCAAAGCCCCAGCCAATTCGTCGCCGCGCGTCGACTGCGCCAGGAATTCGCCCGTCGACATGTCGAGCCAAGCCAACCCCAGTTCGCCGCGGGCCTCGGCGACCGCGGCCAGGTAGTTGTGGGCGCGCGCGTCCAGGTGTTCATCTTCGGTCAGGGTGCCGGGTGTGACGAGGCGGACCACCTCGCGCCGGACAACGGACTTGGAACCGCGTTTCTTGGCTTCGGCCGGATCCTCCATCTGTTCGCAGATGGCGACTTTGAAACCCTGGCGAATGAGCCTCGACAGATAACCGTCGGCCGCGTGCACCGGCACGCCGCACATGGCGATGTCCTCGCCCAGGTGCTGACCACGTTTGGTCAGCGCAATATCCAGGGCTGCCGCGGCCACCACCGCATCTTCAAAAAACAGCTCGTAGAAATCGCCCATGCGATAAAACAGAAGGTAGCCCGCGTTGGCACGCCGAATCTCGAGATACTGCACCATCATCGGCGTTACCGCCGGCTTGGCCGGAGACGCTTTTTTCGCTTCCGCCCGCACGCCGGGCTGTGATGTCTGATCGTCGGGCACGGGCGTCAATAGCAACTCTGAAAAGTCCTTGCGGGGCCGGCGAGCGTAGCACACTGCGACAAGCGGAAAAATCCGAAGGCGCGCGCCGAGCGCGACTCTTTGACGTTTATTGCACTGCACACTAAGCTCTGCCGGGATCGTTCGGTCGGCGCGCAGGTGGAGGCTTTCGCTTTCGCGGACTGCCGCACAGCCGCGATACAAACAGACGGCGAGCAGGTATAACCGATGGTCAAACACCCCATTACCGACGAGGAAGCGCTGGAGCTACACGCCAGCGGCCGCCCGGGAAAGCTCGAAATCCGGGCCACCAAACCCCTGACCACGCAGCGCGACCTGTCGCTCGCCTATTCTCCCGGGGTCGCCGCGCCCTGCCTGCGCATAAACCAAGATCCCGCCGCAGCCTACGACTATACAGCCAAGGGCAACCTTGTCGCCGTCATCTCCAATGGCACGGCGGTGCTCGGCCTGGGCAACCTGGGAGCCCTCGCCGCCAAGCCGGTAATGGAGGGCAAGGCGGTGCTCTTCAAACGCTTCGCCGACATCGACGGCATCGATCTGGAAGTCGATACCCAAGACGTCGACGAGTTCGTCAACTGCGTGCGCTTTCTCGGCAGGAGCTGGGGCGGCATCAACCTCGAAGACATCAAGGCGCCGGAGTGTTTCATCATCGAACAGCGCCTCAAGGAGCTGCTCGACATTCCGGTCTTTCACGATGACCAGCACGGCACCGCGATCATCGCCGCCGCCGGCCTCATCAACGCGCTTCACCTGACCGGCCGCGACCGCGGTTCGGTCCGCATGGTGATCAACGGCGCCGGTTCCGCCGGCATCGCCTGTGCCGATCTGCTCAAGTCGATGGGCGTGCCGCACGACGGCATCCTGCTGTGCGATACCCGCGGTGTTATCTACAAGGGCCGCGAGGCTGGCATGAATCAGTGGAAATCGGCGCACGCCGTGGAGACCGACAAGCGCAGCCTGGAAGACGCCATGAGGGGCGCCGATGTGGTCTTCGGGCTTTCCATAAAGGGCGCCTTCAGCAAGCAGATGGTGGCCACGATGGCCGCAAAACCGGTCATTTTCGCGATGGCCAATCCGGACCCGGAGATCACACCCGAGGAAGTGGCCGAGGTGCGCGCCGATGCCATCGTCGCCACCGGGCGCTCCGACTATCCAAACCAGGTCAACAACGTGCTGGGTTTCCCCTATATCTTTCGCGGCGCCCTGGATGTGCGCGCCTCGTCGATCAACATGGAGATGAAGATCGCCGCCGCCGAAGCCTTGGCGCGTTTGGCGCGTGAGGAGGTGCCGGAAGAAGTGTCGCGCGCCTATGGCGAGGAGTCCCTGCGCTTCGGCCAGGACTACATCATCCCCGCGCCTTTCGATCCGCGCCTGATTGTCGCTGTGCCCAGGGCCGTGGCGGAAGTCGCCATGCGGACCGGCGTGGCACAAAAACCAATCGCCGATCTCGCGGCCTACGAGGAACAGCTCTCAAGTCGTCTCGACCCGACAGCCGCCAGCATGCAGACGATATTCGAACAGGTCCGGGCGCGGCCCAAGCGCGTGGTCTTTGCCGAGGGCGAGGAGGAGCAATCGATCCGCGCGGCCCTGGCATTTCGCCACGCCGGCTACGGCGAACCGGTTCTTGTCGGGCGCGAGGCACGTATTCTCGAGACCATGAAGACCATGGGCCTGGAGAACGAAAGCCTGGAGATCCACAATGCCCGGGTCTCGCAACGCAATCAGATTTACCTTGATTTCCTTTACGACCGCTTGAAGCGCAAGGGATTTCTGCTGCGAGATTGTCGGCGTATGGTCAACCAGAACCGCAATGTCTTCGGCGCCTGTCTGGTCGCCTGCGGCGAGGCCGATGCCATGGTCACCGGTCTGACACGGGGTTTCGGCGTCGCCTTTGAAGACCTGCGGCTTGTCATCGATCCGCAGGAGGGCAAGCGGGTTTTTGGCCTGTCGATTCTTCTGCAGCCCGGGAGCTCTGTGTTCCTCGCCGACACCACGGTGCACGAGTTTCCCGAACCTTCGCAGTTGGCCGATATTGCCGAACAAAGCGCCGAGCAGGCGCGTGCCATGGGTCACGAGCCGCGTGTCGCACTGCTGTCTTTTTCCAACTTTGGCAACCCAATGCGCGAAAAGGCCGAACGCATTCGCGCCGCAGTGCGTGAACTCGAGCGCCGCCGGCCGAATTTCGAGTTCGACGGGGAGATGCAGGCCAACGTTGCACTGAATCACGACCTGATGCGGCAGCTCTATCCCTTCTGTCGGCTCTCAGGCCCCGCCAACGTTTTGGTCATGCCGGGGCTGCACAGTGCCAACATCAGCGCCAAGCTGATCCAACAGATCGGCGGCGGCACGGTGATCGGGCCGATCCTTATCGGCTTGTCGAAACCGGTGCAGGTGGTTCAACTCGGCAGCAGCGTCAGCGACCTCGTCACCGCCGCCGCCCTCGCGGCGCATCAAGCAGTGACCGACGAGACGCTGCTGTAACCGTCCGCATCTAGTCGAAGTCTTCTATCAGCTACCGTGGATGTCGATGCGCCGCAGGGCGAAATCGCCGCCGGAATTGACCACGGCCAGCCCGTCGAAGGGGTCTTGAAACGCTCGGTCGACGAAGTCCATAACAACGACGCCATCAAGGGAGATTTTCATCTGCCCGGCCGCGCTGCGGCTCCACTCCAGCTTGTGCGGCTCACCGTCCTGCAGGTTCAGGGCCTGGTCATAGACCTCCAAGGTGCGCGTGCCACGACTGGAAAGCCCCAGAAACTCCAGGCCTGTGCCGGGAATGTAGACCAGTCGGTAACCGCTCGCCGCGCCGGCGCCCTGGTAGGGGCCGAATTCAAACCGCCCGCCGCTTGCTCCCGCAATGGGCCGCGACGTCATTTCCAGCGATAGGGCAAAAGCGTTGCTTATGGCGACCGGCGCCATGACGGCGGCAAAGCTGCTGCCGGAAGCGGGCGCGGCTTCTTCGGGCTCCTCGACTTTCAGCGCCTCTTTCAAGACCTGTCCGAAAAGTTGCTTCAGAGCGTCGTCCTTGTCGCTCTTCTTTGGTTCTGCCGGGGCCGCAGGCGCCGCGGTGACGACCGAACGCAAGCCAAGGCGCCAATCGATAAGAAATTCTCCGGCGGTCACCTGCCAGGGCGGGCCCGGTTGCGGTCCATCCCCTGAAAAATCATCGCTGAGGATCAGCCGGCGCCAGGGCCGGTCGTAGCCCGCCAGCAGGTCGCGCAGGTCGCGCAGAAACCAGGGATCGATAAGGCGTTCATTTTCGCCGCGATCGAGTTGCGATTTCATTTCCTGGATCAGGGACTGCAGGCGGTCGACGTCTTCCGCGGCGCGGCTTTGCGACCCGATGCCGGCGGCAAGGGCGACAAACAAGACGGCAAGGACGGTTCGAACGACCCACATGACAAGACGCTAGCACAGGATAACGGCTATTTCTTGTTCGTAGTTCCACGTAACCGGCAAGTGAACTACAGGGGAGCTATCCTGGGCCACCGCGGTCGAGTTCGGCCTCGTAGACACGCCGGGCCTCTTCCCCGAACACGCAGAAGATCACCCTTTCCAGGCGCGGCTCTTCGGCGAGAATGCGGCGCACACTATCGACCGCCACGCGCGTCGCCGCGACCAGTGGAAAGCCATAGACCCCGGTTGAAATCGCCGGAAAGGCGATACTGCGGGCGCCCTGCTCGGCGGCAATCTTGAGGCTGCCGCGATAGCAGGACGCAAGCAAGCTGTGTTCGTGGCTGTCGCCACCTTGCCACACCGGTCCCACCGTGTGGATCACCAAGCGGGCGGGCAGCCGGAAAGCGGCTGTGTGGCGGGCCTCCCCCGTCGGGCAGCCGCCGATTTCCGCGCAGGCCTCGGCAAGCTCGGGACCGGCGGCGCGGTGGATGGCGCCACAGACACCGCCGCCCGGCCGCAAGGCGGCGTTGGCGGCATTGACGATGGCGTCGCAGACGACCGCGGTGATGTCGCCGACATGAATTTCGATGCGTTTATCCACGTCGGTGGACATGCCCGACCTCTCTGCAGACGGGTCCGGCGCCAGAGTCCCAGAACAACGCGAAAGAAGAATGCCGCGTTCGGCCTAGTGGTGTTCCACAGAGATTATGACGGTTTCATGGAGGCCAATCGCCCCTCTGGGTAGGAGCGCTGCGCGGCGCGATGCGGGACATCGGG
>JAJFGM010000719.1 GCA_021776145.1 Kiloniellaceae bacterium
GGCGCCGACCTGCGCGGCGCGCGCCTGAAGCAAACCAACCTCAGGAAGGCGGACTTGCGGAAAGGCACGTTGCTGAACGCCGATGGTGCGAATATGCGCGAAGTGAACGCCCAATTGAACGACGCCAATCTCAAGGGCGCCAATCTGGTCGAGGCGAACTTGGCAGGCGCCAGCCTTGCCGGTGCCGTCTTGATCGACGTGAACTGCGAAGGCGCCTGCATGGATGGCTGCGACCTTTCAAAGGCCATACTGAAACGCGCCAATTTCAAGAACGCCTCGCTCAAACAATCGAACCTGATCGGCGCCGATCTCAGCGGCGCTAACTTGAAGGGCGCCGATCTTCAGGACGCTGACCTGAAGGACGCGAACCTCAGCGAAGCCAATCTCACCGATGCCAACCTCGAGGGCGCCAACCTCGAGGGCGCCGAGACCGCCGGCATGGTCCTTCGGATCAACGCCGAGGACTTCCCCGTCAAGGTGCAGGACGCATTGAAACAGCACCAGCTATGGGTCGCCAGCAACGGTTCCGAAGGTCAGCGCTGCGAGTTGCGCGGCGAAGACCTGAAACGCATCGATTTGACCGGCAGGGTGCTGGATGGCGCCGACTTGCGCGGCACCGACCTGACCGGCGCCACCTTGATCCGGGCGCATTTCGTTATGGCAGACCTCGCCGGCGCAACCCTGGTGGACGCGGATCTTCGCGAAGCCAATCTACGCGGCGTCAACCTCCTGGACGGCGACCTGACCCGCGCCAACCTGACGCGGGCCAACCTCGGCTCGGTCGAACTTCTAACGCCCGACAACAAACCGACGGGCCGGTTTTGGGCCGCCAACCTCACAAGCGCCAAACTCCTGAATTCCATACTATGTGATGCGCGGGGAGAGGGCACGACCCTCACCGACGCCGATTTCAGCGGCGCCGACCTACGCAACGCCGACTTCAGCGGCGCCAAGACGGCGGGCGTCATTATCGAAGGCGCCGATACCCGCGGCGCAAAGATCGATCTCGCGCAAGGCAACTAAAACGTTCAACGATCGCTGGCGGTGCCGCGTTTTTCCCATAAAAAATTTTTATTGAACGATCGTTCCACCATTTCTAAACTCCCTGTTCAGAAAGACGCCAATGCCGTGGGTAAAGAAATTCGACAACGACGAGGCCTTGGCCAAGGCCATGCACGCCTTTTGGGTCCACGGTTACGGGGCGACCTCGATGCAGGACCTCGTCGACTGCATGGGAATCAACAGAGGCAGCCTCTATGCCACCTTCGGTGACAAACAAAGTCTGTTTCTAAAGGCACTGCGCCACTACGACCAAGTTCATCGCCGCGCCTGGGCGGAGGAACTGCGCAAGAAGGACTCGCCGCGCCGGGCGATCGAACAAACCTTCGAATGCGTGATCGAGTCGGTCCTGCGATCCGGCGCGCGCGACGGCTGTCTCTTGGTCAATACGGCGCTGGAACTGTCACCGCACAACGCCGAGGTGCGCGAAGTGGTTCGCCATGGGCTGGCGGAAATGGAGACCTTCTTCCACGACATGATTGTCGAGGGACACTCCCGCGGGGAGATCCCCACGGCCGTGGATCCAGTTGAAACGGCCCGCACCCTGCTCGGCTTGCTCGTCGGGTTACGGGTCTTTTCGCGCAGTCGCCCGGAAGCGGATCTCCTCAAGTCGGTTGCAAGGCAGGCCAAAGCGCTCTTGCAGTGAGTTTTTTTGATTTTTTTTGGAATGAACGTTCAAAAGGGAGGACATCATGACCGTTTCGTACGTTGAGCGAGATCAGGCAAATCCCGAGACCGCCGTATTCTACGACAAGGCGGAAGGCCGCTTCGAGATGCTGTTGAACATCTTCAAGGTCTTTGGTCATACGCCGGAACTTGGGACCGTCTTCACCGACATGATCATGGCGATCCTGAAAGACGGCGAAATCGACTGGCTCACCAAGGAATTGATCATCCTCAAGGCGACACATCGCAACGATTGCCAGTACTGCGTCGTACAGCACGAAACGCTGTCCAAGCGGCTGGGGATTTCGGAAGAGAAAATTGCCGACATCGGCGACGACCGCTATCAGAACAGCCCGCACTTCAGCGACGCCGAGAAGGCGCTGCTCGATCTCACCGTGCAGATCGGCGTCGACGCGAACCGGATCCCGAAAAATCTGTGGGATCGGCTACACCAGCATTTTACCGAGCCGCAGATCGTCGAAGCCGTCTTCACCATCACGATCTACATCGCGGTCAGCAAATTCGGCGATGCGCTGGGCGTGGAACTGGAGCCAGTCTTCGCCGGGATCGAACCCATACTCGAAGTCACGCACTAACATCCAAGGTAGGCGGCTCCGGCGCCATCCAGCAGGACGCGGTCGAATAGGCGCCCGGAAATTGAAACTGAGATAAGCCCGGTTTCGCGTTCCGGCCCGGCTTCCGAGTCGGACCGCGAAACCCAATTGCCATTCTGGCACCAGAGGCCGGCACCATAGGATCTACCCAGGTCATGCCCAAAATCGAAGTATTCTCCAGCCCCCACTGCAGCTACTGCGAGGCCGCAAAAAAGCTGCTCGACGACAAGGGAAAAGGTTACGCGATCTACGATATTTCCAGCGACGAGGCGCACCGGCAGGAACTCCTGCACCGCTTGCCTCGGACAAAGTCGGTCCCGCAAATTTTCATCGCCGGCGAGCACATCGGTGGTTACGAGGACCTGTGTCTGTTCGCCGAAGCCGGCAGGCTCGATTGAATGGCCAGACTTCCCGCCGGGAATTCGGTCCCGCCGACATTTCACACTTGCATCTCAAGGGCGCGAGCACCGCGACCTGGACACCCGGTCAAACAACCGGATCATGGAGCAAAGCCTCCACTAAGAGCGGCCTGTGCCGCGTGACTACCCGCTCGCAACCTTAGGCGCTATCATGGCCATCGACCGGCCCGCTTTTCGGGCAGATCAATGGCTGACCGGTAAACCGGCGGAGAGCCTGGACCGATGCGGATCTTCGATCTGATCACGCCGTTGTCTTATTGGGCACTGCTGGCGATTTGGACCGCCATACTGCTGATCTACCTGCGCCACATCCGGCATCGCGCCGCGCTCGGCGCGGCGGTGGTGACACTCTTGATCGTGTTGATGATCGATGCCTTTCGGACCCTTTTCGAAAGCCTATATTTCGGTCTGCACTTCAACTCCATCTTCGGCATTCTGCCGGCCTGGATCAGCGAGATTACCGGCCGGCCAGAGCTGATCGCCATCCCCAAGGTGATCAATATCCTGGCCGGCTCGATCATTCTGATCGTGCTTCTCCACAACTGGTTGCCGCGTCAGGTCGCCGAGCGCCGGCGCGCCGAAACAGCCTTGCGGCGCAGCGAGACCCGATTTCAGGACTTTGCCGAGTTCGGCTCCGACTGGCTCTGGGAGATGGATCGGGATCTGCGGTTTTGCTACTTCTCGGACCGCCTGATCGATGTCACCGGGCTTTCGCGCGAGAAATACATCGGCAAAACACGGCAAGAGCTCGGCCAGGGCTCCATTTCGGACGCGGCCTGGCAACAGCACCTGGCGGACCTCAAGGCACGCCGACCGTTCCGCAATTTCCGTTACACACACGTTACCGGCGACGGGCGCGAGTTCTACTGGTCGATCAGCGGTAAACCCCTGTTCGACGCGGCCGGCAATTTCGAAGGCTACCGTGGCACCGGCACCGACCTGACCGAGCAGAAAAGAGCCGAGATGGACCTGCGCAAGAGCGAGGCGCGATTGTGGGAATCGCAACGAATTGCCCGCATCGGCACTTGGGAATACGACGAGGTCGGCCAGCACCTTCTCTGGGCCTCGGACGAGGCCCTGCGAATCCTGAACGGCGGCGACACCCCGGATCTGCTCGAGTGGGACGACCATCTCGCCCGCATCCACAGCGACGATCGGCAACGCGTCCTCGCCACCCTGGAGGACCGCCGCGAGACGCCCCGCCCCTCTGAAACCGCCTACCGTATTCTCGACGACGCGGGTGGCATTCACCACCTGTTGGTCATCGCGGAACCTGTCTTGGGCCGCGACGACCAATTGGCTTCCTACCGCGGCACCGTCCAGGACATCACGGAAGTCGCGGAGATCGAAGCGCGGTTGCGTCATTCGCAGAAAATGGAGGCCGTCGGCCAGCTGACCGGCGGAGTGGCGCACGACTTCAATAACCTGCTCGGCGTCATTCTCGGAAACGCCGAACTGCTCGCGGAACGCGGAAACAGCGACGACCCCCAGCTTGCGGCGATGATCCGGGCTGCCGAGCACGGCGCCGAGCTGACACAGCGCCTTCTCGCCTTTTCGCGCAGGCAGGCCCTGCAGCCGCAATCAATCGACCTCGACCGCCTGATCGCCACCCTGCGCGACCTGCTCAAGCACAGCCTGGGTGAGACCATAGAGGTCGAGGCCGTGGCAACGGCGGGGCTGTGGACTTGCAATGTCGATCCCGGGCAGATCGAAAGCGCGATCCTCAATCTCGCGATCAATGCCCGTGACGCCATGCCGCACGGCGGCAAGCTTACCATCGGCACCGCCAACGTCTCCCTCGACGACGAATACGCCGCGGCGCAGGCCGAGGTTAAACCTGGCGAATATGTCATGTTGACCGTCAGCGATAACGGCGAAGGCATGCCGCCCGATGTCCTGGAACACGTTTTCGAACCCTTCTTCACCACCAAGGTTCAGGGACGAGGTACGGGCATGGGCTTGCCCATGGTCTTCGGGTTCGCCAAGCAGTCGGGCGGCGACGTCACCATCCACAGCGAAGTCGGACAGGGCACGACGGTGAAACTCTACCTGCCGCGGTCAAGCCAACCGCCACTGGCGAAAGCGGTGACAGAAGCCTCAACGGGCGGACAAGCCCAGGGCGAGAGCGTTTTGGTCGTCGAGGACGACGCCGACGTCAACAACCTGGCCGTGGCTCTTCTGGAAGTTTACGGCTACCGCGTGTTTGCGGCGAGCGACGGACGCAAGGCCCTGGAAATTCTCAGGGACGGACACGAAATTGATCTTCTGTTCACCGATGTCCTCCTGCCGGGTGGCCTGACCGGCCCACAGCTAGCCGAAAAAGCCCGCGACCTGCGGCCCAACATGAAGGTCCTTTTCATGTCGGGCCACACTCATGACACCCCAATTCAAGAAGGCCCGCAGGACGATGGCCCGCACATCTTGCGAAAGCCTTTCCGCAAAGCCGAACTGGCGCAAGAAGTGCGCGCCGCGCTCGACGGCGCCCGACCTTGAGCCACCGCCCGCGGATTGGTTACGGTTCGGCATTTCCCGGTCGCGTCTTATCGTGCCGGCCTTACAGGTTGCTTCGGGGAAAACGACTGTTCCGGGTAAATCAGTGACTTCGGTGTTCCTTCGCGCCTTGGCGTCCCTGATGCTCCTGACCGTTTTCGGCTGCGCCGATCCGGCGGTAGATAGATCGCCCGAAGGAGTCTTTCCCCGCGGCGACTGGCGTCCGGTCGAGGACATCGACCTGCGCGTCGAGCCCGGCAGCGTCCTCGACTTCACGCGGCTTTTTCCCGACCAGATCGCATCAAACATGACGGCGGTGACGCTGGACAACCAGGGCCGCCTGGCCAACGCGGCGCGGCAACGCCAACGTTTCCTTTGTGCGCCCCTGCTTTTTACCGGCGCGCACGGCGGCTTTCCGGACCACGCGACCGCCGACGCCCTGGCCCTGGAACTCCGGCGGCGCGGTTACAATCTGGCGCGCATGCCGCTGATCGATGCCGCACTGATGGCCAATGCAACACGTGACTTCGATTTTGACGAAATCCAACTCGATCGCTTCCATTACCTGCTGGCGGCGCTGAAGCGGCAGGGCATCTATTGGATGATCGATGTCGCCTCGTCGTGGAACGGCGCCTATGCGCTTCCCGGCAAACGACGCGGCGACCGAAACGCCCATTTGCTGCAGCTCGAGATCCACTACGACCGTGCCGCGCGGCAGCATTGGAAGGAGTTGGCGCGCCGGGCCCTGGCACGCGACAACCCCTACAGCGGACAGCCGCCACTGACCGAAGCGAACCTGTTGGCGCTCACTGTCATCAACACCGGCAGCATTCTCTACAACCTGGAGCGCCCGGATTTCGCGACACAAAAAAGTCGCTTCAACGCCTGGCTCGAAGGCGCCTACGCGCCAACGACACAAAGCGAGCGACTCCAGGCCTACCATGACCGCGCCCTGGCAACGACGCGATGGATGACCCAGGTTCTTCGCGATCTCGGTTACGGTGGAATGGTAACCGGTTACAACGGCAACCACTCTGCCCTGACACGGCTGGCGGCGCGCGACCTGACCCTGGTATCCCTGCACGATTTTTTCGATATGCCGGTGAACTATATCCGGCCCGGCAACCGGCAAATGGGAATAAGCGCCGTCGGCGCGCGGGCACCGGACATTCGCCGGCTGGCGGCCGCGCGCATGGCCGGTCGACCGTACATCGTCGACGAGTACGGCCAGCCTTTCTGGAGCGCGTGGCGCCGAGAAGCCGGCCTTTTGCTGCCAGCCTACGCCGCGTTCCAGGACTGGGACGCCATCTGTCGATTCGGCAATCCGGTGGAGCTTGCCTATGGCGGCTCTTCGGCGCCCCGAAATCAGGCGATCACGCCCTTCGGAGTCGGCCTGGACCCCATCGCGCGCGCCGGCGAAACCCTGGCAGCACTGCTTTTCCGCCGCGGCGACATACGCTCCGCCGAGCATCGGATCACACTTGAAATGAATTCAGAGCTCGCCTTCGATCCGGACCGGGCCCATCGACCGCTGCCAGAGGCGACAGTCGGTCTGGCCTTCAGGCACGCCGTCGGACTGCTCTGGCGAGACGGCGCATCCGCGACCGAGGATCCGCCCGAACCTCACACCGGCGGCGCGTGGAGTGCGGAGCTTGTGTTCGCCTCCGACACGCCGGCGGCGCTGATCGAGTCACGCTTGGCGCCTCTCGGCCACCCCGGCGGTCGCGGCGATGCGGAACGGGGCCGCTATGAGAGCGACACCGGTGAGATCTACCTTGATGCGGCCGCGCGGTATGCACAGGTGCAAAGCGCCTCCAGTGAAGCATTGCTGTTCGACCGCGGCTTGCCGCTTGCCTTGACGCGGCTTTCGGTCGACGCCGCCAGCGAGGCGGCGTTGATCGCGCTCTCGGCCGTCGATGGGCGGCCTCTGGGCTCGAGTCGCCGCATGCTGCTGATCTTCGCAACCGACGCCGTCAATTCAGGTATTCGCTTTGGCGATCAGAAGCGCCACACCCTGCTCAAAATCGGCCGCCTGCCCGTGCTCATCAAGACCGCATGGGCCGAATTGACGGTTCGCCACGACGATCCCGCGGCGCTGCGGCTTTTTGCCGTCGGATTGAACGGCGCCCGCCGGCAGGAATTGCCGCTGCGGCGCGGCTCCGGAGAGGTCCGTTTCCGGATCGACACAGCCGCCCTGGCGGCGGGCCCGACGACATACTTTGAATTGGTCGCCGACGACTTCAATTGAGTCGCCATCGCCGAGTCCAGCAACACAAACGACATATTCGGATCCTGGGTTTTCCCCGGTACACCATTGCGATTACAGGATTATTCGGCAGTTCTTAGGTCTGGCGACAAGGTCCCCGCCGCGAAACAACTGAAACACAATACCCGTGATCGGTGAAATTCAACTGATACAGGGGTCCGTCATTCTGGCCGCACTTCAACATCTATTGCCAAAGGAGTGCGGCACCATGCCGGTGATGGAATACAAGGGCGCCAAGCTTTTTTACCGCGATGAAGGCATCGGCGACCCGGTCATCCTGGTCCACAGTTCAGCCTGCTCGCACGAGCAGTGGCGGGGCCTGATGAGCAGGCTGGGCGGCTACCGCTGCCTGGCCCCCGATCTATATGGTTATGGCAGAAGCGATTGCTGGCCCGGGCACGCGCCGCTGCGCCTGAGCGACGAGGCCGAAATCGTCGAGCGCCTGATCGCCAACTGCGACCGGCCGGTCCATCTGGTCGGGCACTCCTACGGCGGCGCCGTCGCCTTGCGTGTTGCGCTCAGCTGTCAGGCACATATCCGCAGTCTGACCCTGATCGAACCGGTTGCCTTCAACTTGCTGCGCAACAGCGGCCCCAAAGGCTGGTCCGCCTTCAGCGAGATTCAGGCCCTGGCCGGCGGCATCAACGGCGCCATCATGAGTGGCGACCATCTCGGTGCCATGACACGATTTGTCGATTATTGGAACGGCCAGGGGACCTGGGCGCGGCTGTCGCCGAACCAACAGGCTGACCTGATCCGGGTGGCGCCGAAAATCGCCCTCGACTTCTGGGCGGCCACGGCCGAGACGACCCAAGCCAAGGACTACCAAGACCTCGACCTGCCGACCCTGCTCCTGTGCGGCGACCGGTCGCCCAGCCCAACGCGCCGTATCGTCGCGACCTTGGGAAACACCCTGCCCGGTGCCCTTGTGCGCGTCGTCGGCGGTGCCGGTCACATGCTGCCCTTGACCCATGCCGCGGAGGTCAACGAACCCATCGCCGAGCATTTCGCCTGCTATCCTGTCGCCGAGCGGCGCGCCGCCTAGCGTGATGGTTGCGAAATACGGCTCAATATATGAGCCCGTATTTCGCGGGCTGAATCACACTCGAATCAAATGTTTAGCGCCCTGGGTCTGCAGCTCACGGCAACGCAGCTCAAAACCCAAACGATCCTGAACCAGAACTCCGGGACAAACGGCGTCATCCGGCGCCGCCACCCGCAGACTTTGTCCCCCTGCACCCAGAAAGGAGCCCGATAGAATGACCAAGAGCAATCCTGAAACCGTCGCCCTGCACGCCGGCCATCGTGCCGACCCGACCACCGGCTCGGTGGCGGTTCCGATCTACCAGACGGCGTCTTATCAGTTCACCAACACCGAACACGCCGCCAGCCTGTTCGCGCTGAAGGAGCTCGGCAACATCTACACCCGCGTCATGAACCCGACCTGTGATGTACTGGAACAGCGCATGACCGCGCTGGAGGGCGGCGCTGCCGCGCTCGCGGTATCGTCGGGTCAGGCCGCCACGGCGATTTCGATTCAGAACATCGCCCAGGCGGGCGACAACATCGTATCCTCGACCGACATCTACGGCGGCACCTGGAACCTCTTCGCCAATACCTTCAAAGCCATGGGCATCGAGGTTCGTTTCGTCGATCCGACCGACCCAGAGAACTTCCGCCGCGCCACCGACGAACGGACCCGGGCCTACTACGCCGAAACCCTGCCCAATCCGAAATTACATGTTTTTCCGATCAGCGAAGTTGCGGAGATCGGCGAGGATCTGGGAGTCCCGCTCATCGTCGACAACACCGCGGCACCGGTGATCTGCAAGCCCTTCCAGCACGGCGCCCACATCATCGTCTATTCGACGACCAAGTATATCGGCGGACACGGAACCTCGATCGGTGGCCTGATCGTCGACAGTGGCCGTTTCGATTGGGAAAAACACGCCGCACGCTTCCCGCTGTTGAACAAGCCGGATCCCAGTTATCACGGCGCCGTCTGGACCGAGGCCGTGAAACCCCTCGGACCCATCGCCTACATCCTGAAGGCCAGGGTCACCCTGCAGCGCGATCTTGGCTGCGCACTCAGCCCCTTCAACGCCTTTCAGTTCATCCAGGGCCTGGAGACGCTGCCCTTGCGCATGCGCGAGCATTGCCGCAACGCCACTACGGTGACCGCATACCTGAAAGCCCATCCTTCGGTGACCAAGGTCATCCACCCAAGCGCGTTTGAAGGTGAACAGCAACTCCGTGCCGAAACCTACC
>JAJFGM010000720.1 GCA_021776145.1 Kiloniellaceae bacterium
CCAGTTGTCCGCGCAAGCGCGGTGTCTTGAGATAGGCGGTCATGCCAAAGGTCAGGTTGCGCCACAGGCCCGTTTCCCGCTCGCTCGCTTGTGGCGCGGGCAGCCGCAGCGACGCGATCAACAGGGCCGAAATCAGAAAGGCGACGGCATTGGCGGCGAAGAGGGCGTCATAGGTCACCAGGGCCAGCGCCGCCGCCGCCAGCATCGGGCTCAACAGGGCCTCGAGATCGTAGGCGAGGCGCGACAGCGAAAGCGCTCGCGTATAGCGCGCCTCGTCCGTCAACACGTCGGGTATGGTCGCCTGGAAAGTCGGGGTGAAGCCGGCGGCACAAGCGCTGAGTAGAAAGATCAGCACATAGACCTGCCAGATCTCGGTAACCAGGGGCAGACAGGCGATGCAGGCCGCGCGCCCGATATCGAGCGCGATCAGCAAGCCGCGGCGCGGCAGCCTGTGGGCGATGCCGCCGATCACCGGGGCAATGCCGACGTAGGCGACCATTTTCAGGGCCAGCGCCAGGCCGAGTACGAGCCCGGCCTGGCCACCCGCCAGCTCGTAGGCCAGCAGCGCCAGGGCGACGGTCGATAGGCCGGTGCCGGCGACCGCAATGACCTGCGCCGCGAAGAGACGGCGGTAGGTGCGGTCCGAAAGGGGCGATGTACGTTCCATGCGCAGCCGGGATTACTGCCGAAGCAATAGCTATCTCATGGGAATCCGGCGCCTGTGAAGAATAAATCGGCGAGGGCACGCGCTAGGTGTGAGCTTTCAACAGGTTGTCCAACCCACTCGCAGTCATCCAGATAGTCTTTTCCACCGCCCTATAGGAACCAAAACAAAGGGACCAAAGACAGTGTCCGCTTTTAATAAGACCCTGACCTCACGCATGTAAACTTCTGGCTTTTTCTGAGTCCGAACCCCTGCGGCGCGACCTCGTGGAGAAGCCGGCAGACCTTGCGCTGGGTTCCAGGCTATCGATATTGGTGATGAAGCACCAAGCTGCTGGGCGACGAGACCGGGTTCAGTCGGTTTTTGTCGTGAACACCCGCGGATCGATGCCCCAATCGGGAACCGGCCAATTCTCGCCCCAGGCTTGCGGACTGTCCGGTGCGTTGAAGTAGACAATGCTTCGAACGAGGGGAAAGCTACCAAGCTCCGCAAGGCCATCGACGAGCCAGCGGCGCTGGTGCTCAGGCGTGCCATCCACGCCGAGTTCGGCAATCATCACCGTCTTGTCGTATTTGCGGACGCGGTCGTAGCGCTCGGCAAGAGACTCGGCGAAGGTGCGAACGCGGCTGTGGCGGTCCAGCTCGTACGCCGCGTAGGAATAGAGTGAGATTCCGATTTGGTCGACGTAGTCGGGACCCGGATAGTAGTGATTGAGCCGAGCACCGTCGCCGCGCGGTGACCACACGAAATAGAATTCCGCATTTTGCTCGCGGCAGGTATCGACGAAGCGCCTGTTGGCGGCGACGTAGTCGGTCGCGTTCGCGTCGGCCCAGGGATAGCGGCCGGTCACGACTTCCATCTCGTGTCCCCAGCGGACGAATACCGTCATATTCATGGCGGCGAGCTCTTCGCAGGTGCGCCGAATTTCGCCATCATAACGACCAGCGTTGACCGCCTGCAGCAGGCTTGACGAGCCCTCGCGGCCGTCCGACCACGGCTCTATCGTCACCAGTGGCCAACGGTTTCTATCGCGGGAATTGGCGGAAAGGTCGCGGAGCCTCGTGGAGTTGTCCTCGAGCCAGGAAACGAAGCTGTGCTCAATCGCGACGTAATCTTCGCTGCCGAAGGTGCCGTTCCAGTCGTAAATCCCGAGTTGGACCGTATCGGACCCGCCGACCAACTCCGAGATTGCTGGGCGCGAGACAAGAGACAGACCACTGCCCCAAAGCATACCCTCGATGCCGGCCGGCAGGCGCAGGGCCGTGCCGGCGAAGACAACGGCCGCGGTTCCGCCAATCGCGAGAGACCGGAGCACGGAGTGCAAACCGGGCAAAGTTGCCCCGCTGCCGGCACTCCGCTGTTCCGACGAATGCCGCCAAACGACCACGACTGCGATGGTCAGATAGAGGAGCGAAGTGACGATGGCGAAAGCATAGAACCCCGGCGCGCTGCCGGGGTTGCCGACAAGGGCCGCCGAGAGCCCGGTGATCGTCGAAATTCCGAGATAGGGGGCCAGCACGCGAAACGGCAAGGGTGCGGCCTGCCCGTTACCTTTCGGCGTGACCTTGAACTCGGATTTTTGACCTCTCGTGACGTCTGTCACTGCAACCACCACGCCGAGGAAAGTCCATGGCCAGCGCGCGAAAAGGAAGAGCATGCCTTCCCACGACAGCACCTTTGTCGCCGGTTTCAGCCAGCCGCGGCTTCGCAGCCAATAAAGCATCAGCAAGAGCGTTGCGGTCAAAAATGTCATTCTGACGAAGAAGTCGACATAGGAGATGCCGACCCAGGTCTTTCCACTTAAGAGTGCAGCAATGGGAAAAACAGTCATGGAGAGCATGCTAAGTGAAGTGAACAGGTACCAGAACTGGCAGAATAGGAACTGGAACCGCAGCCCGCTCGGCAGCGCGCCGATATACTTCGGGGTGTAACGCAAGAGGATCGTAATCAGGCTGCGGGCCCATTGAAACTCCTGAACCACCATGTCGGGGAAGGTGTTGGGGCCGTCGCCGTGGGCTTCGGCACCG
>JAJFGM010000073.1 GCA_021776145.1 Kiloniellaceae bacterium
CACGCTTTTCAATTCCATTGTCGGATATCACCCCATAGACGTAGGCTCGATCAAGTTTAAAGGCCGCGAAATCTCGCACCTCAGGGTGCAGCAGATCGCGCGTTTAGGCTTGCTGCGGACCTTTCAACAGACCCGTATCTATTCGAAGATGAACTGTATCCAGAACCTCTTGATATCGATTCCGCACCGCACGGCCGGCTTTATCGACATGTTCAGGCCCTATTCCAAGGCCGACACCGAAAAGGCCGAGCACCTGCTGGAATTTGTCGGCCTGCATGCCAAGCGCAAACTCCTGTCGGGCGACCTCTCCTTCGGTCAGCAAAAACTGCTCGAGTTCGCCATGGCTCTGATGAACGAGCCCAAGGTACTGCTGCTCGACGAGCCGACGGCGGGCATCAATCCGACCCTGATCAACGGCTTGATCGATCGCCTGAAACGCGCCAACACCGATTTCGGCATCACGTTGTTCGTCATCGAGCACAACATGCGCGTGGTGATGAACCTGGCCGACAACATCTATTGCCTGGCGCACGGCGAGATGCTGGCACATGGCACGCCCGAAGAGATTCAGAACGATCAGCGGGTCATCGCGGCCTATCTGGGAGGCCATTGATGGGGGACGGGACCGACAACGGCCAGGAATCAGAGGAGGACGCGGCGAGACGGCGGGCTTCTGGTTATCATACCGGCGACGTTGACACCGTCATCTCGGTCGAGGAAGTGGACCGCCAGGCGCGGGCCATGGGCGAGGTCATCGACGCGGCCCGTGTCGCCGAGCTGGCGCATGGCGCGCCTTACGTGCAGATCGAAAATCTGCGCGCCGGTTACGGCAAGATGGAGATTCTGCACGACTTCAACCTGCAGGTCGGCAAGGGCCAGTCTCTATGTTTGATCGGGCCGAACGGGGCCGGCAAGTCGACCATCCTGCATTCCATCTTCGGTTTCACCAACATCTTCTCGGGACGCATTCTGGTTGGTGACGGCGAGGCCAAGAAAGACGTCACCACCCTGACCTCGAGCCAGAAGCTCAAGCAGGCCGGCATCGCCTACATCCTGCAGGACAAGTCGGTGTTTCCCGGCATGACGGTCGAGGAAAACCTGTGGATGGGCGGCTACCTGATGGAAACGCCGGCCCAGGCCAGGGAGGCCGCCGAAAAAATCTTCGCCAAATACGACCGCCTGGCGGCGCGCCGTTCGCATGCCGCCGGCGTTCTGTCCGGCGGCGAACGCCGCCTGCTCGAGATCTCCCGCGCCCTGGTCATGGGCCCCGAAGTGCTGTTGGTCGACGAGCCCTCGATCGGCCTCGAGCCACGCTTCATCGATATGGTCTTCGAGATCCTCGACGATCTGCAAAAGACCGAGGGCAAGACCATCATCATGGTCGAGCAGAACGCCAAGAAGGGGCTGGAGTTCGCCGACATCGGCTATGTCCTGGTTTCCGGCGAACTCGCCATGGCCGGGACCGGCGATGAGTTGCTCGCCGACCCGCGCGTCGGCCGCTTGTTCCTGGGCGGGTAGAACAAAGCTCCGACTGGCAGTTGGTGTGACCGGATTTTGGTGTGACTGGCAGCTACTTTGGTGGCGTTGGCTCAATCAAGGTCAGCCCCATAAGATCGCGGTGCCCCTGATCGTTCTCGACTTGCCGAGCACTGTGCTGCAGGCCGCTGAGTTCCAATGCACTGGTGATCTCGATGAAGGTGAGCTGGCCGGCCGAGACCGTGAAGTCGAGTATCTCTTCGGGATTGTTGGCGAGTACGACTTCGTAGCGGCCGGGAAAGGCATCGCGGTAAAATGCCGTGCCAGGGGCGAGGTTCCCGACCTTTCTGGAGTTTACGACGATCTCCGCCTCGCTCGCCGCCATCAAAATACCCGGCGCGCGGTAGAAGTAGATGCGCCCCATTTCGTTGACAGGCACGGGCAGGCCGCCGTGGCTGTCGCGAATGCTGGGGCCCGGCGCACAGGCCGCCAACCCAACGATCAACAGGCCGGCGAGCAGCAGCCTGAGAGCTCCCGAGAAATAACTGGTTGCGGTGCTCAAAGGATTGTTCCCCCGTCGTCGAAAACACCAATTGGGGTGCCTGCGCAACCCGGCGTCCGACACGTCCCGTCCCGATTCTAGCCCATAAACGGGGCGCGTGGAAATTGCCGCGATGGCGGTTAGTCGCGCGGCGATCAAGACTCGCTTAAGGCTTATTTGCGATGCTTGTTTCGCACTTGCGAAATGCCCTTGCCGCCCAGATTTCCTTTCGCTAGAGTGCAGTGCAACATAATTCTTGGACGATTATTTCCAATTTTACTGAGCACGGGAAATTTTATTTCGCGCGCTTCAAGGGGTCGGTACCATGCAGGAAAAACACGGCTATTTTCTCGAAGATCTTTCGCAAGGCATGACCAGTGTCTATGCGAAGACGATTACCGACGCCGATATCACACTTTTCGCAGGTATTTCCGGCGACACCAACCCGGTTCATCTCGATGCCAGCTTCGCCGATCAGACGATGTTCGGCGGCCGCATCGCACACGGCATGCTGTCGGCCAGTTTCATATCGACGGTTTTCGGCACCCGGCTGCCGGGTCCAGGCTGTGTCTATCTGAGCCAGACCCTGCGCTTCAAGGCCCCGGTAAAGGCCGGCGAGACGGTTCAGGCGCGGGTGACCATCAAAGAGATTATCAGCGAGAAAAAGCGGGTCGTGTTCGATACCGTCTGCGCCGTCGGCGATCGCGTCGTGCTCGAGGGTGAGGCCACCTTGATGGTCTCCCGCCGCGAAGAGATCATGGGCACCACGCAAGCCGCCGAATGACCGCGGTCGTGTGATTCGCCGCCGGTTGGGCGGCGCTCGTTCCACCAACAGGCGACAAGCCTGCGCCCGTCGGCGGCGGCGATGATCGCCCCGGAACGGCTGGTTTCCGGCTGTTGTCGCTGTACGTCGTCGCGCCGCGCCGGGAAAAGGCATTTGACGGCCCCGCCGCTTTACGGGCAAAACACCGCCCTACGATAAAGCTGGCCGCGGCGTCGTAATAGAGCACCCCCGTTTGCCGGGCCCGCGCGACGAGATCCTAAAGGACAGGTCATTCGATGACTGTTGATTACAAATCCACGATCTTTCTGCCGCGCACGGACTTTCCCATGCGTGCCGGTCTGGCGCAGCGCGAGCCGGAGACCCTCGCGCGTTGGGAGCAGATGAAGCTTTTCGAGCGGCTGCGCGAGACCTCGAAGGGCCGCGAGCAGTTCATCCTGCATGACGGCCCGCCCTACGCCAATGGCCACCTTCATATGGGTCACGCCCTCAACAAGATCCTCAAGGACGTCATCAACCGCTCGCAGCAGATGCTCGGCAAGGATGCCCACTACGTGCCGGGCTGGGATTGCCACGGTCTGCCGATCGAATGGAAGATCGAGGAACAGTATCGCGCCAAGGGCCGCGACAAGGACGCGGTTCCGAAGATCGACTTTCGCCGCGAGTGCCGCGACTTTGCCGCCAAGTGGGTAGAGATCCAGACCGAGGAGTTTCGCCGTCTTGGGGTCGAGGGCGACTTTGCCAATCCCTACACCACCATGGCCTACGCTTCCGAGGCGCAGATCGTGCGCGAGGTCGGCAAATTCCTGATGAACGGTGGCCTCTACCGAGGCGCGCGGCCGGTCTTGTGGTCGGTGGTCGAGAAGACCGCCTTGGCCGATGCCGAGGTTGAATACCACGACCACACCTCGACGACGATCTGGGTGCGTTTTTCGGTGATCGAGGCCGGCCATGCTTTGCTCGAAGGCGCCAGCATTGTCATCTGGACGACGACGCCCTGGACTATTCCGGGCAACCGCGGTTTGGCCTTCGGGCCCGAATTCGATTACGGCGTATGGGAAGTAACCGGGGTTGCCGAGGGTGGTGGCGTGCGGCTTGGCGAAAAGCTGGTCCTGGCGAAAGACCTGTCGGAAAGCTTCCGCGCGACGGCGGGCGTCGAGACCTGGAGCTACCTTGGCGATGTCGCGGATTTCGGCCAAACCCGGTGCAGCCACCCCTTCCGCGGTCAAGGTTACGATTTCGATGTGCCGCTACTGAGCGCCGATTTCGTCACCATGGACCAGGGCACCGGATTTGTGCACATCGCGCCGGGACATGGCGCCGACGACTACGAACTGGGGCGCCGCAACGGTCTGGAGATGCCCTTCACCGTGGACGATGCCGGCGCCTTCATGGACCAGGTGCCGCTCTTCGCCGGGCGCCTGGTCTATACCGCCGAGGGCAAGGCAGGCGACGCCAATCCGGCCGTTGTGACGGCGCTGCGGGACTGCGGCGCCCTGATCGCGCAGGGCAAGTTGCGGCACAGCTATCCCCATTCCTGGCGCTCGAAAGCGCCGCTGATATTCCGCAACACGCCGCAGTGGTTCATCTCGATGCAGACCAATGATCTGCGCGGCAAGGCTCTGAAAGGCATCGACGACACGCGTTTCGTGCCGGCCGGAGGCCGCAATCGGCTCTATTCGATGATCGAGCAGCGCCCGGACTGGTGCGTATCGCGGCAGCGCCTGTGGGGCGTGCCGCTACCGCTTTTCGTCGAAAAGAAGAGCGGTGAAGTGCTGCGCGATCAGGCTGTCGTCGACCGTGTCGCCGCGGCCTTCGAGGCCGAAGGGGGGGATGCCTGGTTCAACAGCGATCCGCAGCGCTTTCTTGGCAACGACTACGCCGCCGAGGACTATGAGCAGACCACCGACGTTGTCGAGGTCTGGTTCGATTCCGGCTCTACCCATGCCTACGTGCTGGAAGCCCGGCCGGAACTTAAGTGGCCGGCGGATCTCTACCTGGAGGGCTCGGACCAGCATCGCGGCTGGTTCCACACCTCGCTACTCGAATCCGCCGGCACGCGCGGGCGCGCGCCCTTCGAAACGGTCCTGACACACGGTTTCGTGCTCGACGAGAAGGGCCTGAAGATGTCGAAGTCGCTGGGCAACACGGTTGTTCCGGCCGATATCATCGCCAAGCAGGGAGCCGACATACTACGCCTATGGGTCGTCGCTTCGAACTACGAGGAAGACCTGCGGATCGGGCCCGAGATCCTGCGTTACATGAGCGATGCCTATCGCCGGTTGCGCAATACCTTGCGCTACCTGATCGGCAATCTCGACGGTTTCAGCGAGGCCGAACGCATTGCGCCCGAGGCGATGCCGGAACTCGAGCGCTGGGTGTTGCACCGCTTGTGGGAACTGGACAGCCAGATCCGTCGCAACATCGACGATTTCGACTTTCATGAGTATTTCCAGTCTCTGCACAATTTTTGTGCCGTCGATCTGTCGGCCTTTTATTTCGATGTGCGCAAGGATTCACTCTATTGCGACCGGCTCGACTCCGTCGAACGCCGGGCTGTCCGCTGCGTGCTTGACCAACTCTTCAACTGCTTGACGACCTGGCTGGCGCCGATCCTTTGTTTCACCGCCGAGGAGGCCTGGTGGGCTCGCGGGGCCGGTCCGGAGGACTCCGTGCACTTGCGGGTTTTCCCCGATATCCCGGACGCGTGGCGTGACGATGCCTTGGCCGAGAAATGGGCAAGGGTGCGCGAAGTGCGGCGGGTCGTCACTGGCGGGCTGGAGTTGGAGCGGGCGGAAAAACGTATCGGCTCAAGCCTGCAGGCCAAACCGGTCGTCCATATCGACTGGCCGTTCGAGGCGCTTTTCAAGGGTTTCGACATGGCCGATATTGCCATCACTTCGGGCATCGAACTGCGCTCCGGTCCGGGGCCGGACGAGGCCTTCCGACTCGACGATGTCGCCGGCGTGGCGGTGGTTGCGGGCCAGGCGGAGGGCGAGAAGTGCCAGCGCTGCTGGAAGATCCTGCCCGACGTCGGTAGCCATGCCGCGGCGCCGGAGACCTGTGGACGCTGTGCCGACGCGCTGCAACATCTGGGTGCCGCGGCGCAATGAGCTTGTCGCCGCGTGGCATAGCGTCGTCACGTGGAGTCACGCTGCTGGCGCTGGCGCTGGCGGCGCTGACCATATTTCTCGACCAACTCAGCAAGTGGGTAATCCTCGAGCACGTCATGCAACCGCCCCAGGTCATCGAGGTGACCGGGATCTTCAACTTGGTCCTGACCTTCAACAGTGGCGTTTCCTTTGGCCTGTTCGGTGGCGAATCCGCATGGAAGCCCTATCTGTTGTCGGCCCTTGCGCTGGCCGTCTCCCTGACGCTGTTGATTTGGCTGTTCCGCCAGCCACAGTGGCTGTTTGCCGTCGCCGTCGGTCTCATCGTTGGCGGCGCCCTGGGCAACGTGATCGACCGTCTGCGTTACACGGCGGTGGTGGATTTCCTGGATTTCCACTGGAACGAGTGGCATTGGCCGGCATTCAACCTGGCGGACAGCGCAATCTTCGTTGGCGTGGCGCTGATCCTGCTGGATGGCTTGTTCCTTGGCCATCAGACCGCTAATAATAGCAAAAGCTGATGACAGCCGATTCATTCGTGCATTGTCGGTCGGGTATGAGGCGCTAGGACATGGCAAGCAGGCCGTCGTCGCTAAAGCGAGAGGATATGAAGTGGGAGGTAGAAAAGTGAACCAGAAACTGGCTTTCCGCATGGCGGTTTGTGTGGCTCTGGTCTTGGGTGTCGCGGCCTGCGATGGCTTTCGTAAGCAGCTCGGGCTGAACAAGTCGGCGCCTGACGAGTTCCGCGTGGTTTCGCGCGCACCCTTGTCGCTGCCGCCCGATTTCACCTTGAGACCACCTGAGCCGGGAGCGCCGCGGCCGCAAGACGGCACTCCGACCCAGCAGGCAAAGCGCGCCGTATTCCGGGTCGAGGAAGACGAGAAGCTGCAGGAACTGTTGGAGAATCCGAACGATCACCGTTCGGCCGGGGAGCGTTCTTTGCTGGCCAATGCCGGCGCGGATCAGATCGATCCGAATATCCGCCAGATCGTCGAACGTGAAACCGCCGAAGTCAACGCCGAGAGCAGCGACTTCATCGATTCGCTGGTGTTTTGGCGCGCCGAGGAGCCGGTCGGCGAAATCATCGACGCGGAAAAGGAAACCAGGCGCCTACGCGAGAACGCGGCCTTGGGACGCGAGGTCAACGAAGGCGAGACGCCGACGATCGAGCGCAAGAAGAAGGCTTTCTTGGAAGACCTTTTCTAGTGGCTCGACACAGAGATTATGACTGTTTCATGGAGGCCAATCGTCCCTCTGGGTAGGCGCGCTGCGCGGCGCGATGTGGGACATCGGGCAAGCAGTGCAACGCCCCCAGAGGGTCGAGTGGCCCCACCGAAGGCCGCGATCTTTTGTCCGCCCGCGGCGTTGCGGATTGCTTGTGGTGGTTGGCACCACCGCGCAACCCGCGCCTTGCCGGCGGGCAAAATCTTCGCGGTGAAACTGTCATAATCTCTGTGTCGAGCCACTTGTTCAGAGGGGCCTGGTCGGGCCTGTGCGGCGGCCAAACTAGCCTACCGCGATTGCCGCCGCGGTTGCCGGCGGCCATGCTCTGCGCCATATAGAGATGCGAACCCGACGATCTCGTGCCCTTCGGCTTCCGGGAACGACCATTGGGCTTTTCAAGAACGCATAGGTGCAAAGCGACATGCTCGGTCTGCAAACCATCCCTAGCCGCAAGATCTATCGATCAATGAAACCGGCCCTGGTGGCCCTGGTGGCGCTGTTGGCGGGTCTCGCGACACCCGGTTCGGCGCGGGTCTTCGACCCCAGCAGCTTTACGCTGGATAACGGCCTGCAAGTCGTCGTCATCAGCAACAAGCGCGCGCCCATTGTTACGCATATGATCTGGTACAAGGTCGGCGCCGCCGACGAAGCGCCCGGCGAATCCGGCCTGGCGCATTTTCTTGAGCATGTGATGTTCAAGGGCACCAAGTCCCTGGCGCCGGGAGAGTTCTCGCAAATCATCGCCGACAACGGCGGCCAGGAGAACGCCTTCACCTCGTGGGACTTTACGGCCTACTACCAGACCGTTGCCGCCGATCGCCTGGAAATCGTCATGCGTCACGAGGCCGACCGCATGAGCAATCTGGTGCTGACCGACGAGATCGTCTTGCCCGAGCGCGAAGTCGTGCGTGAAGAACGCCGTAGCCGCATCGACAACAACCCCGCCGCGCAGCTCGGCGAAATCATCCGCGCCTCACTCTACCTCAACCATCCCTACCGCATTCCGATCATCGGCTGGGATCACGAAATTTCGGCACTCAATACCGAAAACGCCCTGGCTTTCTATCGGCGTTGGTACGTGCCCAACAACGCGGTGCTGGTCGTCGCCGGCGACGTCGAGCCGGAAGCGGTGCGAGCCCTGGCCGAGAAATACTACGGACCGATCCCGGAGCGGGCCGTGCCGCAACGGCAACGCCCCACCGAGCCGCCACAGAACGCGGCGCGGCGCGTTATTTTGGAGTCGCCACGCGTGCGCGAGCCTTCCTTGTCGATCAGCTACATTGCGCCCAGTCATCGCACCGCCGGCAACGGCGAGGGCTACGCGTTGCAGGTGCTCACCGAGATCCTCGGGGGCGGCGCGACCAGCCGTCTTTACTCCCGTCTGGTCGTCGAACAGGGCCTGGCCGCTTCGGCCGGTAGCGGCTACAGCGGTAACAGCTTCGATACCTCAAGCTTCGATTTCTATGCCTCGCCGCGCCAGGGCGTAACCTTGGAGGCAGTCGAAGCGGCCGTGCGGGCGGAGATCGAGGCGCTTCTGCGGGACGGTGTCAGCGACGACGAGGTGGCGGCGGCGAAAAAACGCCTGCGCGCCGATGCCATCTTTGCCCGTGACGCCTTGGGGACGGCGCCCAACGTCATTGGCCGCGCCCTGGCGTCAGGACGAACCTTGGAAGATGTCGAAACATGGCCCGAGCTTGTGTCCGCCGTCACCGTTGACGCGGTGAACGCGGCGGCGCGCGCCGTGTTGCGCGACACTAACTCGGTCACCGGTCTGCTGAAGCCGGAGCCGTCCTCGTGAGGGGCGCGGGAATGCCCGCGGGTGCGACTTGGCTACTCGGCCGTTTTGGTGCGGTCTTGGCGGTCTTGCTTTTGGCGGCGGTGACCGCCTTGCCGGCACGGGCCGTCGAGGTGCAGCGCGTGGTCAGCCCCGGTGGCATCGAAGCCTGGCTGGTTGAAGATCACACCAACCCCATCCTGTCACTCGACCTGGTATTTCGTGGTGGTGCGGCCTTGGACCCCACTGGCAAACAGGGGGTGGCCAACCTGGTGGCCTCGACCATGGACGAGGGTGCCGGGGATCTCGACTCGCAGGCCTTTCAGGGCCGACTGGACGCGCTTTCGATTTCGCTGCGGTTCGGTGCCGGTGCCGACAGTTTCACCGGCACTCTGCGGACGCTCAGCGAAAACCGCGATGCGGCGTTCGAACTCTTGCGCCTTGCCCTGACGGCACCGCGTTTCGACGAGGAACCGGTCGAGCGCATCCGGGCGCAGATCCTGATCGGCCTGTCGCGTGCCTCTGAAGATCCGGATTCCATCGCCAGTCGCAGCCTGAGCAAGATCTTTTTTCCCGATCATCCCTATGGCAGATCGAGCAACGGGACGCGGGAGACGGTTGAGGCCATTACCCGCCACGACCTCGTGACCTTCGTGCGCAACCGATTCGGGCGCGACAATCTGGTGGTCGGCGTGGTCGGCGATGTCACGCCGGCCGAATTGGCGCAACTGCTCGACAGCACGTTTCTCGATCTGCCGGCCGAGGCCGCCCCCGCGAGTCATGCCGAGACCAAGCCCGCCGGACTCGGGGAACTCGTCGTTGTCGAACGCGAGATCCCGCAATCCGTCGTCGTTTTTGGCCATGGTGGGCTGCTGCGCGACGACCCCGACTATTACGCCGCCTATGTCGTCAATCACATTTTTGGCGGCGGCAGTTTCTCGTCGCGTCTCTACGACGAGGTGCGCGAGAAACGCGGCCTTGCCTATTCGGTCTACTCCTTCCTCAGCCCCTTTGACTATTCGGCCCTGATGATCGGCGGTGTGGCGACGCAGAATCAGCGTGTCGCCGAATCGCTGGAGATCATTCGCGCCGAATGGCGCCGCATGGCCGAGGAAGGCCCTGGCGAAGAGGAGCTGAGGCGCGCCAAGACCTTCCTCACGGGATCGTTTCCCCTGCGTTTCTCCAGCAGCGGCAGCATTTCCGGCATGCTGGCCGGGATCCAACACAACAAACTGGGGATCGACTACCTGGATCGCCGCAACAGCTACGTCGAGGCGGTAAGTCTGGAGGATGCCCGTCGGGTCGCGCGCCGCCTGCTCGACGCCGATGCGCTAACGGTTGTCGTCGTCGGCAAACCCAGCGGTCTGACGCCGAGCCGTCCGGCACCCGACCTCGATTGACCAAGGCCCGGTCGAGCGTCGCGAACCTTCGGTAGTATCTCAGTTTGGAATTGAACGGCAGCAATCGACCCAACGCGGCCCTTCACGATCGTTTTCGCGAATGTCGGCTTTCGGATCGCTAAGCGGTCGTCAAAAATCGTCGATCGGTTAGGCAGCTGCTAGCCAACTTCGGAAGTCCGATTCTTCTTTCAGAAGTATGGATTCTCCGCCCTGTGTTGACTAATCTCTCGGTTGCAGAAGGAAGCTCTAGGAACAGCCCTGTCGATTAGGACGCGATAAAGGCGAACTGGCAATGAGTGGATCTTGACCTGCTGCTCGATAAGTTGTGTGCATCATCACCAGACCTTGAGCACTTTTTGAGCGAGCGGCAAGCCATGTTCAGAATAGCAGGAAATGGTAATGATCATCGGGATTGACTTAGGCGCCACAAACTCGTGCGTCGCCGTGCTCAAGGCAGGCACGTTAAAGACCCTAGAGGTCATTTCCGATGAGGAGGGCAATGTACTCATGCCTTCCGTGGTCGCATGGACTGACGATGGCAAATTACTGGTCGGCCAGCCTGCCAAGCGACAAGCGGTCACCAACCCGGAGAACACGCTCTTCGCCATCAAGCGCCTGATCGGGCGCCGGTTCGACGATCCCCTGACCAAGAAGTACGTCAATCTCGTCCCCTACAAGATCGTCAAGGCGGACAACGGTGACGCCTGGGTCAAGGCGCAGGACAAGAGCTACAGCCCGAGCCAGGTGTCGGCCTTCATCCTGCAGAAGATGAAAGAGACCGCCGAGGCCTTCCTCGGCGAACCGGTGACCCAGGCCGTGGTGACCGTGCCCGCCTACTTTAACGACTCGCAGCGTCTGGCGACCAAGGATGCTGGCAAGATCGCCGGCCTGGAAGTGCTGCGCATAATCAACGAGCCGACTGCCGCTGCGCTCGCTTACGGGCTCGAGAAGCAGGGCTCGAGAACCATTGCGGTCTATGACCTGGGCGG
>JAJFGM010000721.1 GCA_021776145.1 Kiloniellaceae bacterium
GGCGGCACCCGCTTCGTCGTCGGGCTGAAAACGGCGACGGCCGCCGAAGCCATGGCGGCGCAATGAGTTCCGACAACAAAGTTCCTGGAAGCCCCGGTGGCACGGCTGCGCGTGGCACGGGCGCGCATGGCACAGCCGCGAACGCGGGCCAGGTCATCCTGACCGACGACGAGGAACATGTCCGCCTGGCTTGCCGTCAATCGCTCGAGCTCGAGGGTTTCGAGGTGCAGTGTTTCGCCAACCCCGAACGCGCCCTTGAGCGCATCAGGCGCGGTTTCGAAGGGGTGCTGGTCAGCGACATCAAGATGCCGAAGAAGGACGGTTTGCAGCTCCTCGCCGAGGCGCGCGAGATCGATGCCGACCTGCCGGTCATTCTGATCACCGGTCATGCGGATGTGCCGCTTGCGGTCAAGGCCATGCAGGCCGGGGCCTACGACTTCGTGGAAAAGCCCTTTGCCCCGAGCCGCCTGATCGATGCGGTGACACGGGCCATGGATCGCCGCCGCCTGGTCCTCGAGAACCGGGCGCTGCGATCGCAGTTGGAAAAGCGTGACGCCCTGGAGACCATGCTGGTCGGCCGCGCGCCGGTCATGGTCGAGTTGCGCCAGCGCCTGCGCACCATCGCTGGCGCCGAGGTCGACGTTCTGGTGCTTGGCGAAACAGGCACCGGCAAGGAACTGGCGGCCCGCGCCCTGCATGAGCTCTCCGAACGCCGCGAACGACCCTTTGTTGCCATCAATATGTCGGCCCTGCCGGCCGAGACCATCGAAAGCGAGCTGTTCGGTCATGAGATGGGCGCTTTTTCAGGCGCTCACCGGGCCCGCGTCGGCAAGTTCGAGCATGCCCGCGGTGGCACGCTCTTTCTCGACGAAATTGGCTCCATGCCGCTGGTTCTGCAGGCCAAGCTGCTGCGGGTCATTCAAGAGCGGGTCATCGAGCGCCTCGGTTCGAACGAAGCCATCGATCTCGATGTCCGTTTCATCGCCTCGACCAAGGAGGACCTCGGCGAGCTGGTCAAGGCCGGACAATTCCGCGACGACCTTTATTACCGGCTCAATGTCGTCAACCTGATCATGCCGCCGTTGCGTGATCGAATGGGCGACGCGCCGCGCCTGTTTCAACACCTGGTCAACGAGGCGGCGTTGAGATACCGGCGCGAGGCACCTCTGGTCGCGACAACGGACATGGCCGAGCTGGCATCGCGCGATTGGCCCGGCAACGTGCGTGAGCTGCGCAACGCCGCCGACCGTTTCGTGCTCGGCCTTGGCATCGAGACGGCGGCGGCTGGCGGCGAAGCGACGGGCGTGGAGGCCGGCCGTTGTGGGGCCGGTGGTCTGGTCGAGCAAATCGAGGCGCACGAGCGTCGCCTGATCGCGACAGCCCTGGCGCGCCACGGCGGCAACCTCAAGGCGACCTACGAGGCATTGGCCCTGTCGCGCAAGACGCTTTACGAAAAAATGCAAAAGTACGGTTTGCGCCGCGAGGACTACTCCGGAGAGTGAGTGATTTTTTTGACTTCGATCAATTTCATTTTCCGCCGCTACCCCTAATGTTCCGCATTCCACACACCCCCAATGAGCGTTGTGGGTGGAAAGGGGTACATCGGCGCAAAATACTGAAAATAGTTGAATTTCTTTGCCGTGCCCCGGGTTGACGGCAAGGCGCTTGCGGGCCGATAGCTCTGTCACCTCCGCTGTCTGCGGCGCCTTTTCCGCGCTCCGGCAAGGCGGAGACCAAGTCAAAACGGGAGGTAGAAAATGCGTATTTCGAAAATTATCGCGGGCGCGGTCGGCGCCCTGCTGGTCTCGACGGCTCCGGTCTATGCGGCCTGCGATCCGGGCGAAATCGTCATCAAATTCAGTCACGTCACCAATACCGACATTCACCCCAAGGGGATCGCCGCGTCGCTCCTGGAAAAACGCGTCAACGAGGAGATGAACGGAACGGCCTGCATGCAGGTCTTCCCCAACTCGCAACTCTACGACGATAACAAGGTGCTGGAGGCGCTGCTGCTCGGCGACGTCCAGTTGGCGGCACCGTCGCTGTCGAAGTTCGAGAATTACACCAAGAAGTTCCGTATCTTCGACCTGCCCTTCATGTTCGAGGACGTCAAGGCGGTCGAGAATTTCCAGGCCTCCGAGGCCGGCCAGGCGCTGAAGAACTCGATGCGCCGCAAGGGCCTACAGGGCCTGGCTTTCTGGCACAACGGTATGAAGCAGCTCTCGGCCACCAAGCCCCTGTTGCAGCCGAGCGACGCCGAGGGACTGAAGTTCCGCATCCAGGCGTCCGACGTACTGCAGGCGCAGTTCGAGGCAATCGGCGCCAATCCGCAAAAGATGGCCTTTTCCGAAGTCTATGGCGCCTTGCAGACCGGCGTCATCGACGGCCAGGAAAACACTTGGTCGAATATCTACGGCAAGAAGTTCTTCGAGGTCCAGAACGGCATCACCGAGTCGAACCACGGCATCATCGACTATCTGTTGGTGACCTCGGACGAGTGGTGGCAGGGCCTTCCCGATGGCGTGCGCGACCAACTGTCGACGATCATCGAAGAGGTGACGGCCGAACGCAACGCCGAGTCCACCGCCATCAACCAGGCCAACAAGAAACTCATCATGGAGGCCGGGTCGGAGGTGCGGCAGCTCACCGCCGAGCAGCGGGCCCAATGGGTCGAGGCGATGAAGCCGGTGTGGAAGAAATTCGAGGGTGACGTCGGCGCCGATCTCATAGACGCGGCGCAAGCCATCAACTAAAGCGAAGCCTCAACTTAACTGGAGCCCGCCGCCAGTACCGCGGCGGGCTCCGAAGATTTCGTCCGCCGGCGACCCCGCGCGGACGCTCCGGCCGGGCGGCCCAACAACAACAAAAAGATAAGGCGCTGCGGGATCGGGTGGCCGGACTCCACGGATCCGGTTTTTCGAGGGGGAAGAAAGCATGAACCGCTTCAGCCAGATGGTGAACAGCATCGAGGAGACGCTCATCGCCGTGCTGCTCGGTCTGATGACCGTCATCACCTTCGCCAATGTTGTCGCGCGCTACGTCTTCAACGACAACATTCTCTGGGCGCTGGAGACCACGGTCTTCCTTTTTGCCTGGCTGGTC
This sequence comes from Kiloniellaceae bacterium, assembly GCA_021776145.1. Classification (GTDB taxonomy): domain Bacteria; phylum Pseudomonadota; class Alphaproteobacteria; order Kiloniellales; family Kiloniellaceae; genus JAJFGM01. The sequence goes on from JAJFGM010000721.1 coordinate 3,103, forward strand.
CTCTTGGGGGCGTCCTACTGCGTCAAGGTCAACGCTCACCTCGGTGTCGACGCCCTGGTCAACACCTTCTCACCCGGCGCGCGCAAGGCGGCGACACTCGCGGCGGCGGTCTGTTGCCTGGCCTTTTCCGTTCTCCTGCTGGTCGGCGGTTGGAACTATTGGTGGAAGTTCGCGACCACCGCCTCCTTCCTTGAGGTGCAGGACGTCCCGATGCCCGACTTTCTGCAGTTCCTCGCGGTCTCGATGAACGAGGGCGAACTCTACGAGAAGATGCCGCGCTTCATTCCCTATTTCGTCCTGCCGCTGGGCATGGCGCTGCTTACCTTTCGCTTTCTGCAGGCGGGCTGGCGCGTCTTTAACGGCGAATTGACCCTGATCATCGCCAGTCACGAAGCCGAGGAGCTTGTCGAGGCCGCCGCGGCCGCCGAAGAACGCAGGGAGGGCTGAACCATGGAAGCCTTTCTGCTCTTTGTCCTGGTCATCGCGCTCTTGCTCATCGGCGTGCCGATTGCCGTCGGGCTTGGTCTCTCCAGCATCCTCTTTCTGCTGGTCTACTCGCACGCCTCGCTGGCCTCGATCGCGCAAACGCTGTTTTCCGCCTTCGACGGCCATTACACGCTGCTCGCCATTCCCTTTTTCATCCTTGCCTCGTCCTTCATGTCGACCGGCGGCGTGGCGCGGCGCATCATTCGCTTCGCCATCGCCTGTGTCGGCCACCTGCGCGGCGGGCTGGCGATTGCCGGGGTCTTCGCCTGCATGCTCTTTGCCGCCCTCAGCGGCTCGTCGCCGGCGACCGTGGTCGCCATCGGCACCATCATCATCG
>JAJFGM010000722.1 GCA_021776145.1 Kiloniellaceae bacterium
GCCGATGTAGACGACATCGGTGCCGGGATCATCGATCAGCGCCTCGGGACTGGCGGCAATGCGCAACCAGGGATACTGCCGCTCGGCGGCGGCACAGGCCGCCGGGTTGTTGTCCCAGCCACCGACGATTTCAAAACGGCCGTGACCCGGCATGTTGGTCAGCATGCGCTGGCCGATGACCCCAAGTCCGATGACGGCGACGCGATGCTGCGCTGGCATGATCTCTGCTCCTTTGGGAAACTCCGCGCATAGGGAGTCTCATAGCAAACAAGCCACGGCAAGGCCTGGCTCGGTTCGGTCGTGTCTCAGTTTGAAATTGACAGGCGGGAATCGACCCGAGCGAGCCATTCGCGTGCATTGGCGTGAATGTCGGCTATATAGGGTAAAGCCGTCGTCCAACGGGCTCGGCCGTGACCGGCAAAAGTAGCCACAACCGGCCTTTCCGCATTCAGTGATTAGGGGGCGAACAGTTTGGCATATAGCAAGACCCTCGGCGGTCGATACGCCAAGCCGGCTACCAACAGCTCTCACACCACGCTAGGGGACATGACCAGCCCAGGCGATGCGCCGCAAAGTGTTACTTGATCCTGCGGCAGCGTGGACAGTAACATCGACCAGAAAGCCACATATTGATCAGCCCGTTCAAACATATTTGGGGCGCCGGTGCTATTTGCCGGTCAATCTTTCAAAATCGAAGTCATTGTTAGGAGGGTGTCGTCATGACATTTACACTACAGGCGCGGTTGCAAGACCTCATCGCCTTATACAGTGCGCACTTGAGCGGTTCGGCAAGGGAGGCGCTAGGTTCTCTTCCCCCTGGCTGGATCAAGCCGGTACGCAACATGGTCGACCGAGTCGAGCAGATCCTTGGAGAGGCCGAGTTTGGCACATTCCGTTGGACCGCTTTCGACAAGAAACGAGGCAGTCTCGTTGCATCCTGGTCCGGCGCCAGCGATTCCGAGGGCTTGATAGATCAAATCGTCGAGGAAGCCTCCGGCGAGGCGGCAAATTGTTGCGTTGAATGCGGTTCTTCGACCCTCATCGGCGTATCGTACGTGGATGGCCCTCGCTGCCTCTTCCATGGGGCTTTGAAATCGGGCCGAAACCACGCGAAGTCCTGGGAACATTCTACTATTGAACTCGTTAATGCCTTGAGCGAGAAACGGGGAGCCGTCGAGGCGGTCAGCCCGAAAACGATCGCTTCAGCACTGCCGATGCTGATCGAGGCCGCCGCAGACTATTACCGCTCTCCGGACCAAGATGCTCCTGCCATATCCCGACAAATCCGAGAGGCGTTCGATCGTCTGGATGAGCATTTGCGCGGCTTTGGTTCCGCGGGTGCCACATGAACTGACTGTTGAATCGACCGATTCCGCTTAGTTCAAGGTCAGTTGGCGGCATGCTGTGCGAGGGGGCGTAAGTCCTGAAGTGGACGGCGCGCCCTTGCGCCTCTTGAGTTCCCGGCGAAGAATTCCCAAGCCTTTGCTGTGGCGGAGTTTATCGCTGTTGTGAAGTATTGGAGATCGCACGAAATTGGTGTTTTGGCCAACGTTTCCTTGCGATTTCGATTCAGTTTTCGGCCGCTTTGTGATTCCCTGACCAGGATGTTTTTGGGGGGCCGGATGCGACCGAAACAGCAGCGAAAGGCACGGCACGACGATCTTTCCCGTGCGCGTCTCGATCAGATCACCAATATGAAGCATGAGCTGGTGGTGCTGGCCGACAAGATCGACTGGGCCCGGCTCGACGAGCAAGTAGCGGAGTGTTTTTCCGACAAGGGGCGGCCGGCCGAGCCGGTGCGCTTGATGGTCGGCATGTTCATGCTGAAACACACCTATAGGCTCTCCGACGCTGAGACATGACCGTGAGCCCAGTGGGCTCGCGTAAGCATGTCGAAGGCTCTGGGATCGCTGGGTCCACGACCCCTACTTCCAGCACTTCACCGGCAAGGAGTTCTTCCAGCACGAACTGCGCCACGAGCGCTCCGGCATGAGCCATTCGCGAAAGCGCATCGGTGAACGCCTGGATACGCTCCTGGCCGAGACCCTGCGCGTCCTCCATGCCAAGGCGCTGCCCGGCTATCCGTACGATGGCCACACTCTGAGAAAGGCAATCGAGGAAACCCAAGCTTTGACCGGCCGAGAGATCGAGCGGGTCTATGTCGATAAAGGCTACCAGGGCCATGACGCGCCCAAACCCCTGAGGGTCTTCAAGTCCGGCCAAAAGCGCGGCGTCCACGGCCAGGTCAAGAAAGAACTGCGCCGGCGATCCGCCAGCGAACCCGTCATCGGACACTGCAAGACCGACGGCCATCTCGGCCGCAACTTCCTCAAAGGCCGCCTTGGCGATCAGATCAACGCCGTCATGAGCGCTGTTGGCTACAACCTGCGCCTCATCCTCAAGTAGTTGAGGAAATTTTTTTGCAGCATTATCGCCGCCATCCTCAGTGCTATCGCACCTATACCTGCTCTCAAAGTCGCTTCTTAACAGGCGACTAATTCGCTACCGGTGCACCCCCACCATCTCCAACCAACGTGAATGGTGCCCAAAAAATGGGATGAGCGTAGCTGTATATAGCGGCGCCCGCGTCGTTCACAAAGCCCGGCCCATCGATCAACTCAATCATCGATTGACGCAAGGCTTCGGCTCGATCGAGACCAGGCTCCGCTGCTTGTTTCTTGAAGATGCCGGTCGTCAGTTCTTTGGCGCTTAGTGTTTCCACGGGCCAATTGCTCACAAGCAGTGAGCGGGCACCAGCGTAGAAAAAGGCGCGGCCAAGACCGGAAATAGCTTCCGCGCCTGCGCCTTCGGCTGCTGCGGAATTGCACGCCGACAGCACGATCAAATCCGCATCGAGATTGAGGCCCAGGACCTCGCCCATCGTTAGCAAGCCATCGCCTGCAATACCCGCCACCTGCGGTGCCGTCAGCGCGAGCGCCGGCTGGCTGAGACCATTAATATCACCGGGAACCAAGCCATGCGTGGCGAAAGCCAAGACCCTGTACTGTGACAGGTCCAGGGTCTTAACTGTCTGCTCGTTAGCAGCCTTGCCAAGGAAGACGTCGCGAGCTGGATCTGCCATCAAAGCCGAAGCCATCGCTATCACTTCGTCGGCAGTATCGGGTAAACGGGGCAGGTTGGACAACTCTGCGCTGTCGAACCCACCCATCGCCGGGAGGTCGCGCAGTATGATCGGCGCGCCGCGGTCCGTCAGCCCGACCCGGCTTGTGCTATCAGCCGCCTTGATTGCCGTCGATCCGATGGCCGTCAGCTCCTGCTTGGCGCTAAACCAAGGATCTCCAAAACCGACAAAGGCGCGTCTCGTCTCGGCACCTGGCGTCAGGTTGCGCAGAGTCGTCATTGCTGCCACGGAGGGTAGCATGGTCACCGCATGGCCGCGGGCCAGCCACGGGACGTCGCGATAGGCTGAAAACAGGTTCTTATCGTCGCTGAGATCGACCGGCTCGGTTACCAGAAGCGAGAACGGCAGCTGCTGCAGGTAGCCGTCGACCACGATCAAGAGACTTGACGCCTCGGCCCACCCCGGCGCGACGGGCTTCAGGACGGCCGAGTAGAGCCTGTGGGCCAGATCGACATCGAAGTCCGGGATGTCACCCAACGACTGGAGGCCGAAAGGGGGATCGAGGCTGCGTCGTAGGTTGGCGACCAATTCGCCAATTTTCTCGTGGCCTAGTTTGACGGAGGCCAGCCTCGTTTTCCCGTTCTTGGGCACCGCCCATACATAACTCTCCTGCTCCGCAGTCCGGATAAACAGAACTGACTCTCCCGGATACAGGTGTTCGCGCGCCTCTCGTGCGCTTACCAACTTTACCCCGAGCAAGCTCGCATAGCCGGGGAAGTCGCGCTCGATCGCCTCGGACAGCACCGCGGCAGCGCTGCGAATGGTTGCTAGCCTCTCTTGAAGCTCGAGGGTCGTGCGGGCATCAACATCGGCAGGCGGCAACGATAGGCGATAAGCGATGATTCGGGAAAGTTCTCTGGCACCATTTTCGGCGTCTTGGAGCTGCCGAACCAGCTTTGCCAGATCAGGGTGTGCGGCGGCCGCGCGCGAGGCGTTGGCGGCCAGGGCGGCTTGAACCTGCCCACTGCGGCCGATTTGCGCAAATGCGAAGAGACTATCTGCGGTCGTTCGTTCCGAACCTGCCTTGCCGATGCATCTTAGCGCGAGCGATAGGTACGCGTTGACGAGCAAAGCCAGACGTTGTTCTCGAATTCTCGAAAGCCCAACCCCTTCGGCGAACACTCTCCTCAGAGCTGCAAGGCGCATCAGGTTGTTGGCCTGTGGTTCCAGCCCTGCACATCCGCCTACAGCCTGTGCTATTGCCAGATCACGAAAATTCTCGGCTTCGATAGCATCGTAGGACTCGGCCCCGAACTGGTCGGCGAGTATTTTTGCGGTGTGTTTTAGCTTTTCTGCCGCTTTGTCAGGGCGATCGGTGGCTATGTAAGCTATGCCCCAATCTGGATTGCTGAGAATTTGGTTCTCGTATTCTTGTTCGTTTCTGCCCCCAGTGGCTGCTTTCAGAACCTCGAAAAGCTTGAGAGACTCATCCCATTTTTTCTGGCCAACGAGTGCCTGAGCCAGCCGCAAGTTGGCCATGAACGGGAAGAAAAAATAATCTGGGATACATTTGTGCCTGTAGATATTGATAGCCTTCTTCGCCAGCCATTCCGCTTCCTCATATCGGCCTTGCGAGAGTAGAACGCGGGCCAGAGAGACCAGAGAGATCCCCGCTTCGCCCGATGGCGCCCAAATCCGGGACAAGAGATAGTCGCGTGCCAACGCCTCGGCTTCGTCCAATCGGCCTTGCCGTTCGATCGCTCGAATGAGGTGAAATCGGATGATGTTGAAATCTAGGAGTTCGACAGAAACCCGAGTATCAGCGGCCTTTCTCAGCAATAACTCGGCTTCTTGGTATTGCCCATCGATGAAGGCGATGATCCCGCGTGTCGCCCAGCGCTCCGAATCGTGCCAGTTCTTCCATCTGTTGTAGGTATGGGGGTCATCGAGCTTCCCTTTTTGGAAAAGTGCTTCGGAAGCGGAGTAGACACGCCGAGCCCGAGCCCGTTCGCCAAGGACCGCATAGTATCGGGCGAGATGCATGCCAGCCCTGCCTCGCGACAGATACCAACCTGGGGGCAGAACACTCCGAGCATAATCGACAAGACTGAGGGCTTTGGGGAAATTGCCGTAACGAAAGGCAGATATGGCTGAATTCCGGCTCCACTCGGCGGCGAGATTAAGGTCTCCTCCAGCCCGAGAGCGCGGCTTGGATGGCTCGGGGTCGTATTCGAGGGGATCCGGCTCGCAGTTAGGAGCTACCGGATAGTCAGCTGGCAAGATATCTTTCAAGTCGTTGATGGTGCGTTGTGGTGGCGTGAACTCCGACGCAGCCAACTCAGCCGTCAGCGCCTTGGCCTCCTGCAGCGACATCGCCGTTTTGAATTCCTTTCCTGCGGTATCGCACCCCGAGGCAAGCGCACAGCCGAATAGCAGCGCGCTAAAAAAGACTGCGAAGCGCCGGCAGGTCTTGCAAGCAGATCGTTTTTCTAGATTTTGGAGCTCGAATTCCAAAATCATCACAAGCCACCCCGGAGTGCCGGGAACTGCCTACGCCGCGTGCGGTGGAGATGTCAGTTCCAGTTTCTTAGGATGATAGCAGCTGAACGATGAATTGGCAGTCCCCCATGTCCGGAGTGGGTCAAGTCCGGACCATCGGCACCGTCGACCGGAGAGACCTCACCTGAAGTCACACTGGAAGGAAACGGTTCGATTCCGGACATCGCGCCCAGAAAGTCCGCAGTTGAAGGAGACCAGTCGTCGCGCACACCGGCCAACTGGCGGTGCGTGTCGTCGATGCGGCGATGGACCTGCCGGCCTGAGAGGCCCTACTGCAGAAGCGCCATCTGCGGCGGCGAAACCCGGTGTCAGCTTCCGGCCTTGGCTTTGTAGGAGGCAATGGACTCCTTCAACTCGGTGTATTCCTCGCAACCGAAGAAGCAAACGCCGTCGAGAACCTTCAGGCGTTCCTCCGCCTTTTCCAGATCGTCCATCTGCAGGTAGAGCTCACCCAGATACTCGTTGGCGCCGAGGTGCCGCGGCTCGATCGCCAGCGCCTTTTGGTAGTTTGACAGGGCGTCATCGAAGTTGCCCATTTTGCGCAGGCTGTAGCCCATGTAGTTCAGGGCATCCGCGTTCTTGGGATTTTTCGACAGGGACGTTTCCAGGAACGGCACGGCTTCGCAATACTCGCCGGCATTGATGAGCTTTAATGCCTTGGCGTATTCGGGGTCCTTTGGCGGCCAGCCCTCTGGGGAATCCCCTCCCGCCGCAAGCGCCGCCCCGGCGCCAAGGCAGAGGCTCAAGCAGGTCGCGGAGAACAGGTGAAGGATCGGCTTCATGGCGTTTTCTCCTCGAAAGTTACGGCGGCGCCGTCTCGTTGATGGACAACTATCCGGATCGGTTGCAAAGCCGCGTGATGCGTGTGTCATCGGAGTCGCCGCTTCGACCCTTCCTTTTACCCGCGTCTCGCATAAAATTCAGGCATGAATGTGAACTTTTGCGGCATGGTCGAAGATTCCCTATCGCGCGCGCCTATGGTCCAGCTTGACGCAGCTGTACATACTTCCGACGTCTTCGATGCCTTCGGCTGAGACGAATTCGCTTACGCCATAAGAAGCGCCCGCACAGAACCTTGCGCCCGCGGGGTGATTTGCAGCGTACATCCGTGGCCACATGTCCATAGTGGGTCAACTTTTCACCCTGCGCCAGAGCCACTGCCTGCGTCCGAAGTTGAGGGCATTGCGGAAGAACCCGGTCGGTTTGACGTTAGCCCGTGATTGTGCGACCTCGTAGAGGTCCAGCGAAGGAAAACGGAGTGGAACGGGAATGCCTGGCCGAGACGGGGCTGACGAGGCTGTTTACGACTACATCGAGATTGGCGCCTGATCGGCCGGCTGCGTCCTGGCCAACCGCTTGAGCGCCGATCCCGGCGCCCGCGTGCTGCTGCTCGAGGCCGGCGGCAAGGACAACTACCACTGGATCCACATCCCCGTCGGCTACCTCTATTGCATGGGCAATCCACGCACCGACTGGGGTTTTAAGACCACCGCCGAGGCCGGTCTCAACGGCCGCGCCCTCGACTACCCGCGTGGCAAGGTCCTGGGCGGCTGCTCCTCGATCAACGGCATGATCTACATGCGAGGCCAGGCCGCCGACTACGATCACTGGCGCCAGCTCGGCAACGGCGGCTGGGGCTGGGACGACGTGCTGCCCTACTTCCGCAAATCGGAAAACCACTACGACGGCGCCGACGCGGTGCACGGTGCCGGCGGCGAGTGGCGTGTCGAGGAACAGCGGCTGTCCTGGGACATCCTCGACGCGGTGCAAGAAGCCGCCGAGGAACTCGGCATCCCGCGCATCAAGGACTTCAACGACGGCGACAACGAAGGCGTCTCCTACTTCCAGGTCAACCAGAAGCGCGGCGTGCGCTGGAGCACGGCGCGCGGCTTCCTGAAGCCGGTGCTCGGGCGCCGCAACCTCGACCTGGTCAGCGAAGCGCATGTCGAGGCCTTGGTCCTCGACGGCAAACGCGTGACCGGCGTACGCTACCGGCGCC
>JAJFGM010000723.1 GCA_021776145.1 Kiloniellaceae bacterium
AGAGTGCGCTGCCGGCCGACAAGGCCCGGCAGCCAGCCGGGAAAGTCGCCGCCAACCATGTCGCCGTCGCGGCTGCGCGCCGCCCAGCGCGCCATCAGTCCGACGGCGACGGTGTCCTGTGGCGCCGTCGGCAGGGCGCGCACGGCCTCTTGGAAATTCAGCAGACAGAGATAGTTCTCGCGGCCCTTGCGGATAACCACATTTTCCATCTTGCGATCAGGTTCCGGATAGAGGCGATCAAGCTCGCCATCGATCTGGTGCTGCAGGTTGCGGGTAAAGGTGGAAATCCACACCGGTGCCTCGTTGCGCTCGGCCCAAAGGCTGGCGGGGGCGATGTAGCCGAGGGTCTTGCCAATGCCGGTGCCGGCTTCGGCAAGCACCAGGTTGGGCTCGCCGAGAGCCTGGCGGGGTGCCAGTGCCTGGCTCACCGCCGAGGCATAGTCGGCTTGCTGTGGCCGCGATTCGGCATCCGGCCCGAGCAGCTCGGCGAGCCGCCGTCGTGCCGCGCCGGGATCGACAGCATGGTGTCCGGACGGTGGCCGCGGCGCCTCGTCTTCCCACTCCGGCAGCTTTTCCCAGATATTCAGGCCCTGGCCGACGCGCGGCGCCTTGCCACGGCCTTCGGCGAACCCCATGGCCGCGAGCACCTCGGGTGCCCAAGGCCATCCCGCGGCAGCCATGTTCCAGGCCGTACCGACCGCCTCCGCGTCGCTGTTTTGGGCCGCCAGTTCGCCGAGCAGCGCCTTGGCGGCAAAATGCAGGCTCGCCGCCGCGGTCTGCGCGTCGCTCGGAGGATTGAGGCCGAGCGCCGTAGCCAGTCCATGCGGCGACGGTGCGCAAAACCCGGCCGGTCGCACGAATGCGAAAAGTTCCAGAAGGTCGTAGGCATCCAGGCTGTCGCGGCCGAGACGGCGGGCGGTGGCCGGTGCATGACACAGCATTACCGCCGTCGTGCGGCAACGCCGCGCGGCTTCGGCAAGCGAAAGGTCTTCGATCTCGCCGTCCGCGCTCATCCAGGTGGCGCCAGCAAGGCCGGCCACCAACACCGGCGGCGGCGCCCGGCGCGAACCCCGCGGAGAGACCGAGGCATGCGGTTCGGAGGGGAAGGGCGAGCCTGACATCGGCGCGACTATATCCCTGTCCGATGGCTTGTGCCATGGCCGGCGCGGCTAGCCTGGCCCGCGGCGTTGACGAAATGCCGGGGGCGGCATAGGTTCTCGCCGGGCCGCCGGCTGTCTCGGCGGCCCCCCGCAATCCGGCACCGAGGCGAGCGTTGAGAACATGACCAGCGAACGTGAACTTGCGCAAGGCGCCAAGGCCTGGCCCTTCGAAGAGGCCTGCAAGGTGGTCAAGCGCCTCGGCGGCAAGACGCCGGAGAAGGGTTACGCCCTTTTCGAGACCGGCTACGGTCCCTCTGGCTTGCCGCACATCGGCACCTTTGGCGAAGTGGTGCGCACGACCATGGTGCGCCAGGCCTTCCAATGCCTCAGCGATATTCCGACACGCCTGTTCTGTTTCTCCGACGATATGGACGGGCTGCGCAAGGTGCCCGACAACATCCCGAATCGCGAGATGGTGGCCGAACATCTCGGCAAGCCGCTGACCAAGATTCCCGACCCCTTTGGCGAATACGAGAGTTTCGGCCATCACAACAACGCGCGCCTGCGTGCCTTCCTCGACGAGTTCTGCTTCGACTACGAGTTCCAGTCCTCCAGCGAGTGGTACAATTCGGGCGGCTTCGATGCGGCCTTGCTCAAGGTTCTGGCGCACTACGACGAAGTGATGGCGGTGATGCTGCCCAGCCTCGGCCCGGAACGGCGCCAGACCTACAGCCCATTTCTGCCGATCTGCCAGAAAACCGGCCGTGTTCTGCAGGTGCCGCTGCTCGAGCGCAACGTCGATGCCGGTACCATCGTCTTCGAGGACGAAGATGGCAACAAGGTCGAGGTGCCGGTAACCGGCGGTCACTGCAAACTGCAATGGAAACCCGATTGGGGCATGCGCTGGCATGCCCTGGGGGTCGACTACGAGATGTCAGGCAAGGATCTCATTGACTCCGTCAAGCTCGGCGCCCGCATTACCAGGATTCTCGGCAGTCGCCCGCCGGAAGCCTTCACCTATGAGCTTTTCCTCGACGAAAACGGCGAGAAAATCTCCAAGTCCGTGGGCAATGGCCTGACGGTGGAGGAGTGGCTGCGCTATGCGCCGGCTTCGAGCCTGTCGCTGTTCATGTTCCAGAAGCCGCGTACCGCCAAGCGCCTCTATTTCGACACCATCCCGCGCGCCGTCGACGAATATCTCGGCCATCTCGCGCGCTACGACCCGGACGACGACAAGCGGATGGAAAATCCGGCCTGGCATATCCACGGAGGCGGCAACGGCTTTCCGCCGGCCGAGGAGGTGCCGCTGAGTTTTTCCATGCTGCTCAATCTGGCCAGTGTGTGCAATACGGAAGACCCAGCGGTGCTGTGGGGCTTCATCACGCGCTACGCAGCGGACGCCAGCCCGGAAAGGATGCCAATCCTCGATGAACTTGCCGGCCGGGCGATCAGCTACTATCGGGACTTCGTCAAGCCGAAGAAGAATTTTCGGGCGCCGGACGACAAGGAGCGCGCGGCCCTAGAGGATTTGCTGACCCAGCTTGAACAGCTGGCCCACGGCAGCACCGCCGAGGACATCCAGAACCAGGTCTACGAAGTCGGCAAGCGGCATGACTACGAGAACCTGCGCGACTGGTTCAAGGCGCTTTACGAGATCCTGCTCGGTCAGGAACAGGGGCCACGCCTGGGCTCTTTCATGGCGCTTTACGGCCTGGAGGAATCCCGCGACCTGATCCGCGCCGGGCTGGCCGACGAGCTTTCCAAAAGCGCCTGATCGGCCCAAAAGCGTCCGAACAGCCCAAATGCGTCAGACGGCAGTGTCGAGCTACTGGGCCAGCGGTGCCGTGGCCGATCAGCCGCCGTGCGACCATTCCCAATACATCTGGCGGGCCCGTTTGAAGACGGGTCCTGGCTGCAGGTCGCGGTTCTCGACCCGGGTGATCGGCTGCACCTTGGCGTAGTTGCCGCTGGAAAAGACCTCGTCGGCGTTGAGGATCTCGTCCCAGGTGATGGTCCTCTCCTGCACTTCGATGCCGGCTTCTTGCAGCAGCTTGGCGATGCGCCGGCGGGTGATGCCGGCAAGGAAGGTGCCGTTGGCGACGGGCGTATGGGCGACGCCGTCCTTGGCGATCCACAGGTTGGCGGTCGCCAGTTCGGCGACGTTGCCGAGCCCGTCCAGCACCACCGCGTTGTCGAAGCCCTTGTCCATGGCTTCCTTCAGCGCGCGGCCGGAGTTGGGGTAGAGACA
>JAJFGM010000724.1 GCA_021776145.1 Kiloniellaceae bacterium
CAGGTCATCAGCAAGCATGCCCAGACGGAGGATGAAATCGTCCACCGCGCCAAACAACAATTCCGCAACTGGGCGCAAAGTCGGGGTCCGGATTGGAAGTTCGTTGCCATGCGCGTTCCCTTTGCGGCGGTCAGCGGCAGCGAAGTTCTGGAGCATACGACCTAAGGCTGGGTCGAAAGGCGCCTTCTCCACGGCAGTGTGCCATCGCGGCCTGTCAACCCACCCGGGTGCCCTGTTGTCGTAATCACCCAGCCCTGTTGGTGTAACAACAATGTACACCGCTGAGCCTTTGGCAATCGCGACCGGCAACATGGCCAGTTGCGCTTCCGATAATGCGCCGACAATCGCGATTAAAACCAAGTTATGCTATTTAAAGTAGATAATGCATACTGGATGTTAAGACCAAAGATGTTTCGATGGCGTGGGGATTCCGCCTTGTTCCCAAGTTGGTGCCATGACTCCACAGCAGTTGATCGAAATCATCGAACAGCACGAGGCCTATCTGAACTCAGATTCGGACGGGCGGCGCGCCGACTTGAGCTTGGCCAACGTGGAAGGCCTCACATTCCATGGCGCCACCCTGCGGTTGGCCAAGGTCGCGGGTGCCAACATGGCAGGCTGTGATTTGAGCGATGCGGATTTCTCGCGGGCCGATGCCTTTGGCGCTTGTTTCGTCCGCGCCAATCTGACCAACACCAACCTCTCCAACGCTGACTTGCGGGGCGCCGATTTGCGCGACGCGAGGATGAAAGGCACCAACCTCAGGCACGCCGACCTTCGGCCGGGAACTCTGCTTGACCGCAACGGTTCGGACATACGCGAAGTCCACGCCAAACTGCTGCGTTTGGACATGAACAAGGCAGATCTCGCGGAGATCGAGCTGGTTGGCGTCCAACTTACCGGCGCAGTGATGATCGACGCTGACTGCGAAGGGGCAATGATGTCAGGTTGTGATTTATCCGCTGTCGAACTGAAGCGGGCCAACCTGAAGGACGCTGAACTCCGGGGCTGCAATTTGCGGCGGGCCAACCTTGAATTCGCCAATCTCAAGGGCGCGGATCTTGAAAACGCCGATCTGCGCAACGCCAACCTGCGCGAGGCAGACCTGACGGGTGCGAATCTTACCGGCACCAACCTCGAAGGCGCGGACATTTCAGGTCCGACCAGCGTGCTCGACAGAGATGAATTCTGGGAGAATGTCCAGGACAGCCTGATGCAGCACCAGACATGGATCGCAAGCAGCGGCGCCCAGGGCAAGCGCTGCGAACTGGAAAACGCGAACCTGAAACGTATCGATTTGAGCAAACAGAACCTCGACGGCGCGAATCTCAAGGGCGCCGACCTATCCGGCACCAACCTTTCAGGCGCACATTTCGATATGGCCGACCTGTCACGCGCCAACCTTCAGGATTGCAATCTGAGCCACGCCAGCCTTCGCGGCGCCAACCTCCTTGACGCCAATCTCAGCCGCGCCAATTTGACCGGCGCAAGCTTCGCCCCGGCGCCGTTGCTGACACGGGAGAACAAGTCGACCGGGCGAACCTGGGCCGCCAACCTGACCGGCGCAAATCTCCGAAAAGCCATTGCCCACAAAGTTGAGATGATCGGCGCCAACCTGACCGATGCGGACTTCCGCCAGGCCGATCTGCGCGACGCCGACCTCGGCAATAGCATTACCCTGGGCATGTTGATTGCCGACGCCGATATACGCGGCGCCAAGATCCCCGAGATCCCGGAAGAAGAGTGAGCACCGCGGTTCCCTGACCCCGGGTCGCCCGGGCGGCCGCGATTTTCCCCCGCCGCGGACTTTCGTTCGCTATTCAGCCGCCGGCTGTTCCGACTCGACCTGCACGATTACGGGCTCCATCTCCTGCATTTCAGCCAAGGGAATGTGACAGGCGATGAGATGGCCGTCGCCGGCTTCAACGAAGGGCGGCGGGTCGGTCTCGCAGATTTTGCCTATTTTGCGCGGACACCGCGTGTTGAAAGGACAGCCCTTTGGCGGATTGACCACCGACGGAAGATTTCCCTCGAGAATAATGCGCTTCTTCTGGATCGAGGTATCGGCGATCGGGACCGCGGAAAGCAAGGCCTCGGTATAGGGGTGGTAGGGCGGCGCGAAGACCTCGTCGGTGGTACCCTGTTCAACGATGTTGCCAAGATACATGACGACAACACGATCGGCGAGATAACGCACCAGGCTGAGGTCGTGGCTGATGAACAGCAGCGTCGTACGATAGGTCCGCTGAATATCCATCAAAAGACCGGTAACGGCTGCCTGCACCGACACATCAAGTGCCGAGACCGGCTCGTCAGCGACCACAAGCGACGGGTTGCCGGCAAAGGCGCGGGCGATGCCGACGCGTTGTTTCTGGCCGCCCGAGAGCTGTCGCGGTCGCCGCCTGGCGAACTCACGCGGCAGCTTGACCAAATCGAGCAATTCCATGACCCGGGCCTGAACCCGGTCGGGATCGCGTTCGACCCCAAACTTCGAAATCACCCGCGCCAGCTGCGCGCCCACGCTATGACTGGGATTCAGTGTGTCGAAGGGATTCTGGAAGATCATCTGCATCGAACCGACCTGCTCGGGCGAACGCTGCTGAACAGGGAAATTCGAGACGTCCTTGCCCTGGAAGATAACCTCGCCGTCAGTCGCCGTTTCCAGTCCCATCATAACTTTCGCGAAGGTTGACTTTCCGCAGCCGGATTCACCGACGATCGCAACGGTTTGAGAGGCCTTGGCCTTGAAACTTATGCTCTCGTTGGCTTTGACATAACTGACGCGCTTGCCTTTCAGCATGGCGATAATGGAATTGTCGGTCAGCTCGTAATACTTCTTCATCTCGTTGATCGACAAGACTTCCTCGCCGACCTCGCTCTCGGCGGTCGACAGGCCTTCGGGGCTATAGCTGTCCCAATCGATATCCTGCCAACGCCGGCACCGCACAGTATGTCCGTCCTCGCCCGGGACATCGGTGGTATGAATTGCACCGACATTGCAGTCGCCGTCCTTGAAGAAATCGCAGCGCGGCCCGAAAAAGCAGCCCGGCGGGCGTTCGTGCGGCAGCGGAAGCTGGCCACGGATCGGGACCAGAGGGCGCGCGTTCTTGTTGGCGCCGGGCAAGGGGATACAGCCGAATAAGCCCTTGGTGTAGGGATGGCGCATTTTGTCGAAGACTTCCTTGACCGTGCCATGTTCGACGACCACGCCCGAATACATGACATTGACCCGGTCACAGGTCGCCAGGATCAGTCCAAGATTGTGCGAGATATAGACCATCGACGTATTGAACTTCGACGCGATCTCGCGAATTAGCTCGACGATGCCGGCTTCGACCGTCACGTCAAGGGCCGTGGTCGGCTCGTCCAGCAGCAGCAGGGACGGATTCGACAGCAAGGCCATGGCGATAACCACACGCTGCTGCTGGCCGCCCGACACCTGATGCGGGTAGGACTGCATGACGCGTTCCGGATCGGGCAGCTTGACGTCCGCCAGTATTTGCGTCGCCCGCTCCCAAGCCTGGGCTTCGTTGATGTCCTCGTGGCAAAGCGGCACTTCCATGAGCTGGCGGCCCAAGGTCATGCTGGGATTGAGTGATGCCATGGGTTCCTGATAGACCATGGCGATTTCATTGCCGCGCAGCTGACGTAACTCTTCCTCGCTGATCAATGCGAGATCCCTGCCCTTGTAAATGATCTGCCCGCTGACGATTCGGCCGTTTCCACCCAGATACTGCATGATGCCCATTGCCACGGTCGATTTTCCGCAGCCGGACTCGCCCACCAGACCGACGGAATCACCCTGATTGAGGGTCATGTTGAAGTCGACAACCGCTGGAATTTCGCCAGCCCTGGTAAAGTAGGACAGGCAAACGTCCTTGCATTCCAGAATTGGGCCATCGTAGCTCGGTGTTTGATCCGTCATTTTGGCCTCGTCAATCTCGAAGCGATACTTCGCGCAAGCCGTCGGCCAGAAGATTGAAGCCGAGGACCAGCGATGAAATCGCGATGCAGGGGAAGACGGTCATGTGCGGGAAGCTCATGGCCATCTGACGGGTCTCGTTGATCATGCCGCCCCAGTCGGGATCGGGCGGCGGCAAGCCGAGGCCAAGGAAACCCAGCACGCCAATGGTGATGATCACATAGCCGATGCGGACACAGGAATCGACAATCAGCGGGCCGCGCGCGTTCGGCAAGATCTCCACAAGCATGATACGCCAGGGCGATTCCCCGCGGGTTTCGGCGGCGGCTACATATTCGCGGTTTCGCAGGTCGAGAACCAGGCCGCGGACGATCCGCATGATGCCGGGCGCCGAAGCAAAGGTCACCGCGATGACAATGTTGATTGCCGAAGCCCCGATCGTGGCGATGATGATGACGTAGAGCACCAGAACCGGGAACGAAAGAATGACGTTGCCGATGAACGACAGGATGGTGTCGGTCATGCCGCGGCGGTAACCGGCGGCTAGCCCCATGGGCACGCCCACTAAATAGGCGCAGAAGGTCGCCAAGGGCGCGAAGATAAGGACAAGACGCGAACCGTAGATAATGCGCGACAGGATATCACGCCCGATATGATCGGTTCCCAGCCAAAAGGTCCCACCACCGTCCGGTAGGTCGGTAAAGGGTTTGGCCAGGGGCCGAATCGTGGCATTCGGCTCGAAGGGTGCCAGGATATCGGCGAACAGAGCCACCAACACCCAGAAAAGAACGATGCCAAATCCGATCATGCCAACCGGACTCTCGCGAAGCAGGGCAATGCCTTTCAGTATACCGAGAATGCGAGATTCGCGTTGAACGACGCCTAAGCTTTGTTCGGACATATCCCGTCTCCTCAGCTAAACCGAATGCGAGGATTCAGGTAGGTGTACCCAATATCCGCGAGGGTTTGCGTTCCAACCGCAACGAAGACCGATACCATGGCGCAGGCTTCAATCACGAAGATGTCCTGGTTCAGTGAGGCCTCTAGAAGCAGCGCCCCAAAACCTTTGTAGGCAAAGGCGAACTCGACAACGATCACGCCTGAAAGCAGCCAGTTGATTTGCAGCATGATGACCGTGAAGGGCGCAATCAGGGCGTTGCGCAAGGCGTGCTTCATGATGACCTCCTTGTAGGGCAGCCCCTTGAGCACGGCAGTACGGATATAGTGGGTCATCATGACCTCGGCCATCGATGCGCGTGTCATGCGCGTCACGTATCCGAAGTCGTAGAGAACCAGGACCATCACCGGCAGGACCAGTTGCACAGGGTCGAAACCGTCGGTCATGCCGCTGGTCCCCGGCAAAAGGTTAAGTCCGTAGACAAAAACGGCGGACAGCAAAACCGCCGATGCAAACTCGGGTATCGAGGTTGTGACAATGGAGGCCACGGAGATCACGCGATCGGTTATTGCGCCTTCGCGCATGCCGGCAAGCACCCCAAGGAGGAGACCGATGATGGTGACGATCGTCAAAGTCACGGCCGCCAGGATGCCGGT
>JAJFGM010000725.1 GCA_021776145.1 Kiloniellaceae bacterium
CCTACAGTTCACGCTGGACCGCGAACCGGACAACGCGGCGGCCGCCAAACTGCTGTCGGAGGTGGAAGATCAGGACACCGACCGCCCCCTGGTCTCCACACTTGAACTCGAGAAGGAAATCAACACATTCTTCCGCTTGCACAGCGCCAGCGTCATCGCCGGATTGCGCGCCGCGTTTCCCGACCTTCCCGACGATCCCGATCCGAAAACGGTCTTCGTGAAATTGCGGGAACTGCGCAACAGTTGGTAGGTTGTCGACGCAAGGCAATGCACGCAATCGGGCAATAATTCTAGGTTAATTTCTATCCGGAATTGCTTTTTGGGGAATTCGCCGGGAAGTGTGAGACCCCGGCGGAAAGCTCTGATAGAACAGGAACTGAAACAGCGACTCCCGGTGAAACCGGGAGCAGGAGCGCGGTACCTCATTCATGCCAGATGAAAAGCAGGCGTCGCCGGGCACGCAAACGACTGGCGAAGCGGCGATGCGGGATACGGAGCAGAACGCGAACGTAGCGGCGTCCATTCGTCGCCTCGAGGATTTCACCCGCGCCGCCGCCGACTGGGTGTGGGAAACGGATCGCCACCATAACTACCAATTCCTGTCGAGCGGCTTCACACGCACCCTAGGTGTGCCTGCTCAACTTTTGGTAGGCGGATATGTCTTTCAATTGACGCATTTTAGCAAGATTGACGAGTCCATAATGGCGACCGTCAATGACATGCGCGAGCATCGGCCCTTTCGCAACCGTCTGGTGCAGGTCAGCGGTCAACAGAGCGCGGATCACAAGGTGTTGTTGTGCGGCATTCCTGTTTATCAGGAGACCAGCGGCGCCTTCGCCGGCTACCGCGGCACGGCATTGGACATCACCGACCGCGCCGCCGCGAACGCCGCCTTTCCCGAGGATCTCGGGCGCATTCAGGACCTCTCCGATCTGGCGGCCGACTGGTTCTGGGAGGCGGATGGGCAGTTCCAAATCACCTGGCTCAGCGAGGGCTACGGCAACGCCACTGGCCTTTCCCTGCCCGAGAGCCTCGGCCGCGATTTGCGCGGGCTTTGGTTTGGCGGTCAATCGGATCGCTCGCCGATCCTGCCAACGCGCACTATCTTCCGACATTGGCCCACTTCGATGTCGGTAGCAGACACTGGTGAAACGGCGCGGCACCTGATCAGCGGCAAGCCGATATTTGGCAGTGCCGGCAAGCTTGAAGGCTATCGCGGACTCGGCATTCGACTCCCGCGAGATGTTGGGGTCGAGGGTGTTGCAAGGGGCACGGGAGCTGTGGAATCCGTACGGCCCGAAAGTGAGCCGAAAGACCAAACGGCAGCGGACCAGGTAGATGCGGTGTCCGGACCCGAGATCGAATCCCGTCCCGCTGCGGATATAGCCATTCCGGCGTTTGTCGAGAAGGCGAGCAGCGCTCCACGAGACGAGGCAAATGACGCTATCGAGGCGAGCACCACGCTGCCCGAGAGCGGGACGACGCCCGCAAATCGCGATGTCAGCGCGGTCGCCGATATCGCCGAAGCCATCGAGGCCACCGTCGACCTCATTCAAGACGAGGTCGAGAAGGCCGGTGTGGATCTTGAAATCCGTGTCGACGATCTCGTGCCATGTTTGCGAATCGAAAAAAGCGCCCTGCAGCAGATCCTGCTGAGCCTCACGTCCAATGCGGTCGAGCACGCACTGCCAAGAGGTCGGGTCCTCTTGAGCGCGGACACAAACCAAAGCGGCGCACTTGCAATTGAAGTCGGCGTAACAAAAGGTGACGGAGAGCGGGTGTTGCCGAAGAACGTTACGCCACTGGCGCCAACCGCCTCGGCGGACGCCGGGAAGCGAGAAAAGACGCTGCTTGGCATGACAAAGGCACGATCGTTGATCGAACTGCACGGCGGCGACCTCAGATTCGTCAGTGGCGCGGAAGGAGGCGCCAGGGCAATCGCCGAGTTTCCAGCCGATCGTGTGGTCCAGGAGCATGAGGATCCGGATACCTGGAAAATCATCTTTTAGTGTGATGGTTCCGAAATACGGCTCACTATATGAGCCGTATTTTGGGGGCTGAATCAGATTAGATTTAAATGTTTCGTGTCCTTCCGAGCCGGAAATTCAATGACATGAATTTCAGAATCAGGACACTAGGGTAAGTTAGACAGAATAATGGCAAACAGCGCAGCAAGAGCGCGACTCGAGAATTTGGCGTCGACAAAGGGGAGCGGTTTAGATGGGAAACCAAACGACGACTGAAAATCCCTATGTCATCACATTGGGCAACGAGAAAGGCGGGACTGGGAAATCGACGACGGCCGTCCATCTCGCGGTGGCGCTCTTGAAATTGGGGTACAGCGTCGGAACGGTCGATCTTGACGGCCGCCAGGGATCCCTATCGCGCTACCTCGAGAACCGCCACTCCTTTGCCGCTTCCAACGGTTTGACAATCGAGTCCCCTCGGCACTACCGGATCATGGATTCAGAAGCCGAGTACCGTGAAGACAGCCAGCGAGAGGAACGGCGGCGTCTGCTCGATGTATTGGCCAGCCTGTCGGACCGCAATTTCATCGTCATCGACACACCTGGCGACGACTCCCACCTCTCCCGCCTCGGCCACGAAATCGCCGATACCCTGATAACGCCCCTCAACGATAGCTTCGTCGATATCGACGTTTTGGCAAAGGTCGACCGCGAAAAGCGTGAGGTCGTATCGCCCAGCAGATACTGCAAAACCGTCTGGCAATTGAGCAACCAGCGGATTGTCTCGGGTCGACCGGCGCTCGACTGGATCGTCATGCGCAATCGCTTGGCGCATCTGGAAGCACGAAACCGACGCGAGATCTCGATGCTGCTGCATCAACTCGCGCGGCGCATCGGGTTCCGTCTCGCACCCGGTTTTAGTGAACGCGTGGTCTTCCGGGAGCTGTTCCTCAAGGGCCTTACCCTTCTGGATTCGGCGGAGACCTCCAAGACCGGAAGCAGCCGCAGCCACGGCAATGCGCGCCAAGAGATCTACGGATTGCTTGATGCTATCGGGATTCGGCAACCAGAAGCGCTTCTCGACGAGGCGATGGGCTGACGGAACACGAGCGGCCCCGGATTGGCTTCAAATCAACTGCAACTGTCCAGGGACGATCATCAGGCTCGACACGTCAGCGTTCCACGACCAGGCAGTCCTGCTCCTGTGCCTTGAGCCGACTGCAGTAGGCCTGGGCATCGGCCCTTTGCGCAAAAGGACCGGTGCGGACGCGATAGACCGTGCCCTGGCTAGCGTCGCTGACTTTGAGTAGTTTCAATTCCATATTGCGTAGAGTATTGGGGAAACGGCGTTGCAGCTTCGCCCATTCCTGCGCCGCGCCGACCGCATTCGGCGCCGAAGCCAGCTGGATCACGAAAGCCGCGATCTGCGCATCGGATGGATTTGACTCGCCAGCCGCATCGGATTGCACGGGATTGCGCACCGGGATCGGCGGCGAAATGTCGGCTCCGGCAAGATTCGCTACCACTTGCGGCTTGGGTTTGATCTTCTGCGCAAGACCCTCGGCAATACCACTGCGCGGTGCCCGCGGTTTGCGCCCCGGGCTAACCGGCACGACAGCACTGGACTTATCCTTGGCGCTGCTCTCCGTCGGACTGGAGGGGCGCGTGATCGTTTCCTCGAATCGAACCTTTACGGTGCCTTGCGGCACGTTTAACACCAAGCTGAATTCGTGGTCGCCTTGTGCCATCAACTTGTCGGGAATCAGCATCCAGGCACCAATTGCGTCCACCTTGACGCGCCCGATGGGCTCGCCGTTGTCCAGCACGATCAATTCACTGCCGGGGCTTGCGGTACCGGCAATCAGCGCGTTGCCATCGGCCTCTATTCTTACGACATCGAAAGCCGGAGTCTGCACTACAGCCTGATTTTCTGGCTGGGGTTCCGCCGCAGCGGGAGCAGCATCGGCGGTATCGGCAGTGAGTTCAGCGGAACCTTTTGCCGAATTCTCAACCACATTCTCTCCGTCCACGTCTGCGGCCCGCAGGCCAGGGTCCTGCATCGGCGCGGCGGCATAGGACTCGCTTGCGGCCACCGCTGGACTCCCATCGCCGGCGAGCTTCTCCGCTGGTGGCGACGTGGTCGATATGTCATCGGCAGTCGCGGCGCTCGATTCTACCGCAACCGTCCCGTCATCCATCGGCAGCGCGGGTGTCGAAGACGCAGCAGGCATATCCTTGCCGTCTACTGCGACGGAATCGGACGTATCCGAGCCTGTCATCCAGAACCAGCCCGCGAAGAGAACGGCGGCGGCGGCCATCCAACCCACTTTTGACCAGGATCTGCTCGGCTGCGCGGCAGGCGATCGTGGCACGCGTCGCGGCCGCGCGCCAGATGCCACCGGTGTGCGTTGGGGCCTGCGTTGGGGCGTCGCTTCAAGCTGCGACTTGACAGGTTGCTCTGCCCCCTGTGGCTCCGGTTTCGCCTCTTGCGGCGCCTCCGTCGACTCGAGAGCGGCGTCCTTGTCGGCCAAACCTTCGTGGGCCAAACCTTCGTGGGCCCGACTTTCTTGGGCCCGACTTTCATGGACCAGTTCTGACGCCTCGGCCAAAGGCACGGCCTCGGTCAAAGGCGCGGCCTCGGATACCTCAAGCGCGCCTTTGCTCAAACGCCACCGCCGAAAATCGACCTGCAATAGACTGCCGCCGATGGAGGCTTCGCCTTCGGCGGTTTCGCTCTGATCCCACGTCCTCTGTTCGGTCACGTTGTGGCCGTTCGTGGCTTCGCCCGTCTTGCCTGTTACGGCAAAAAGGTCGGCCTCGCCCGACATCTTGATTTGCTCGTCGACAGGCCTGGGTCCGCAAGAATCATCCTGCGACCCCTCGGTCAATGCCAGATCCGCAAAAGGCGAATTGTCGGCTCTTGTGGTGGTGTCGGTCAGCCCGCTTGGACGGGCCTGCCCCTTCTTCGCCAGCAGGGATTTCAGATGCGATTCCGACGCTGTCATCCTAGGCGGCTCCGGATAGAGAAGTCTCACTTTCGGACCTCTTCGCCTCGACCGCCTTCGGCAGTGCTGGCAATACCGGTCGACGGGCGGCCCCGGTCAAACGCTGATTGAGATACTCCCAAAGCTCGCCCACTTCCCGGCTTGCCCGTTTCGAACCCTGCAATTCCATAACCGTACGGCCGTCGATCATGCTGGCGGCAAAGTCGACCCGTTGATGCATGATCGAGGGCGCCAATGTGCCGTGCTGCGACAACAACTTGATGGATTCCGCAGTCACACGCGCCCGCTGCGTGGCGCTGTTCAGGACGAAGACCAATGGCTTGTTCAACTGTTCCACCAGTTCGACGGTGGCGCCGATCGAGCGCAGATCGTGCGGAGAGGGACGTGTCGGGATAACCACAAGATCGGATAGACGAATCACCTCGGCAACGATCTTGGAGAGCGAGGGCGGCGTGTCGATGACCAGCAATTTGATGCCGGAAGTGCGCAGTGTTTCGACATTCTCGGCAAGTCGCGCCAAGGTCGTCGAAACGAAGATCGGCGTCTCCTCTTGCCGCATGTTCCACCAATCGGAGAGGCTTCCCTGCGGATCGACATCGATGAGAGCCACCGGTCCCGCACCCTTGCGTTCCGCTTCGACCGCCAAATGGCCGGCCAAGGTTGTCTTGCCGGACCCGCCCTTTCGCGAAGCAAAAACCACAATATGCATTACGCGACTCCCAAAATCGTGTGCGCAATCAGCCTTCTCGGCCGATCGATGCAGCATTTCCAAGTTGGGCACCAATTCTGCGCACCCACAGCGCTAAGATTACAATATCTTGTGGCAATCAAAAAGGTCTAATTCTTAATATCCCAGCCGAAATTCGCGAAAACAGAACTCTTACTTTGGCCAAATTCGCGTTTTAATTTTAACTTTAGTGCGATGGGAGATCACAAGGTCAGCCGCTCCAAATAGTCCGCCAAGGTCACCGCCCAAGCTGCTTGCCGCATCCTGCCCTCGTCACCCGATTCGCCCATAGGACATATGTCGAACGACTGAGCGCCGCAATGGTTTTGGCCTCGCGCAAACAACGCGGCATACTGGCCAAGGCGGATCCGAACTTGGTTCCAACGTGGTGCGCCGGCATCAAAACAAGGAGACACTATGCGGATTTCCAAAATCGCTGTTTTTCAGGCAGATCTGCCATTGCATGAGGGGCAGTACAACTGGTCGGGCGGCAAATCGGTCAAGGTCTTCGACAGTACGATCGTCCGAATAGAGACCGATTCGGGACTGACCGGCTATGGAGAGGTCTGCCCCCTAGGCCCCTTCTATTTGCCGTCTTACGCCGCTGGCTGTCGCGCCGGGATCGCGGAACTGGCACCGGACCTGATCGGCGTCGACCCCTTGGCCCTGGACCGGCTCAACGCAAGGATGGACGCGCTGCTCAAGGGTCACCCCTATGTCAAGTCGGCCATCGACATCGCATGTTGGGATCTGCTGGGACAAGCCACCGGCCAAGCGGTCTGCACCTTGCTAGGCGGACGCGACGGGGACAGCGTCGGCCTTTATCGCGCGATTTCGCAGGAAGCGCCCGCCCAGATGGCCGCCAAGGTCGACCTCTACAAATCCGAAGGCTATCGTCGTTTTCAATTGAAGGTCGGCGGCGACGCCGATACCGATATCGAGCGAATCCACGCCGTTGCCAAGAAACTTGGTACCGGGGATGTCCTGATTGCCGATGCCAATACCGGTTGGCTGCCGCATCAGGCGCTGCGCGTCGTGCGCGCGGTCAAGGACATCGATGTCTATATAGAACAGCCCTGTGCCAGCTACGAGGAGTGCCTCACCGTGCGGCGCCACTGCGATCACCCTTTCATCCTTGACGAATCCATGGATGGCATCGAGATGCTGCTGCGTGGACGGGCTGACGGCGCCATGGATGCCGTCAACATCAAGATCAGCAAACTGGGCGGGTTGACCAAGGCAAGACGCGCCCGTGACCTCTGCGTCGAAATGGGTTTGGCGCTGACATTGGAGGATTCCTGGGGGGGCGACATCGTAACCGCCGCCATCGCGCACTTGGCGCACAGTACGGCGGCACAAAATCGCTTTACCGCAACCGACTTCAACAGTTACGTCACCCGCTCGATCGCCGAAGGCGCGCCGCAAAGGATCGATGGCCGCATGTCGGCGAGCCAAGAACCGGGATTGGGCATCACGCCACGGCTTGACGTTCTTGGCGATGCCGTCTTGGAGTTCGCCTAAAGCGGCGAGCGCCTTCAGATACGGAGTCCGCGCGTTCAGCAGGCAGGGGTTCGGAGTCGCTCCGGTCGATGCCAATCACGGCATGACACGGGTTTCATCATCGGAAGTTGAGAGCGGGATTAGGTTCCGAAGGCGGAGCTCAGTTCGCGGGTTGCGACAATGACTGCCTGCGTTCGGTTGGTCACGCTCAACGTCTTAAAGATACTGGAGACGTGTATCTTTACGGTTCCGGCTGACAAGCCCAGTTCACTGGCGATTTCTTTGTTCGACTTGCCTTCGACGAGACGGTTGAGAACATCACGCTGGCGTCGTGTCAGCTTGTCGACTGTACCCAAGGCACCGAAGTTTGTATGCCCGGCATCAGTGCCGTCGAGTTCCGAGCTCTGCAGCAAGTGAGGCGGCAGGTAAACTCCACCGGCCAGAACCAGCTTAAGCGCATTGACCATAACGTTGGGTGCGGAGGATTTCGGAATATAACCGGCCGCACCCTTCGACATGGCGCGGCGCACGTCTTCAGCAGTCTCACGCGCCGAGACCACGACGACCGGCACCGACGGTGCTGCGTTGCGCAACCGCCTGATGCTCTCGAAATCGCCCATGCCAGGCATGACAAGATCGATCAACATCAAATCGAAATCCGAATTCGTGGTAAGCTTTTCAACTAGTTGGTCGTAGTTGCTGGCATAGTGGAACGAAATATCGGCGGCCAAACCTTCCAACAGGAATGACAATCCAGCACGAAA
The DNA here is from genome assembly GCA_021776145.1 of Kiloniellaceae bacterium. Taxonomy (GTDB): domain Bacteria; phylum Pseudomonadota; class Alphaproteobacteria; order Kiloniellales; family Kiloniellaceae; genus JAJFGM01. Next base: position 7,964 of record JAJFGM010000725.1, read on the forward strand.
CAGTTCGTGATCATCAGCGAGCAGTATTTTCATTTTGGACCTAGGGGTCTCTTCGGTCTTTGCCGATATTCTTGACGTCGCCCCATCGTTTCGGCACCCAAACTCGGTCAATGGGGTTCACGCAATGCTGCTATATCGTCTTGCACGAGCAATAGTCCGCTGCGTTCGTCGCTCTGTCAATAGAACGTCGCACATCAAACGCAGTTGCCCCATTCAATGGCAGTAAAGTCTATTTTAGAATAACTACCTATGCGTTTAGTTCTAGGTTGCCACCGCAAATTTCATTGGAGCACACCAAGAAAATAACTCCCGACCGTATTGAGCACTTCACAAGACATGGCAAGCATTCCGGCCAAAGCCCCGATTACATGTTTTGTAATCCCATGAAAACAAAACGTCGCGTGAGGCCATACATACTGTACTCCACCAATGGGTCCCGGCTTTATATTTCGGCACTGTTTGCCGGACATCGACTCAACCAACCCTTCAATTTCCACCAGTTCGCCGGCGGATATGCGGCGCCGGAACGTGCATCTGTCGATGGGTAGCTCCGCCAGACCACTCTGACTTCGATTGCGGAGGCTTGCCTTGGGCCGACAAAGGATTTGTAAAACACCACACGTCAGTCGGGTGTTGGGTTGGCGGTAGAATCTCCCCGATGAACCGGTATAGTTCGACGGAATTTCGGCCGCCGCCAGTCGACGGATGCGGTGGAATTGTGCCGGAGTCGTCGATGCTCAATGATTCGCACTACAAAATTAGAGAATACCCATAAATCTATTGGGACGGCCACATGGCCGGAAAGGTGCCGTATCGAAGCCACCATCAAGGCAAATATTCGACGCTGCTGGCATGGCATCTTGGGTCGGCTGGAGGAAATCAGAACGGAAATCAGGACAAGCGCGGCCCCCAAATGCCGCTTTGTCCCCAAGGCGCACATCAAAAAGTTGCTGACA
>JAJFGM010000726.1 GCA_021776145.1 Kiloniellaceae bacterium
GGGCGCGACGAGTTCAACATCGACAAGCTGCGCTACCACAAGGTCATCATCATGACCGACGCCGATGTCGATGGCAGTCACATCCGGACGCTGCTCTTGACCTTCTTCTATCGCCAGATGCCGGAAATCATCGAGCGCGGCCACCTCTACATCGCGCAGCCGCCGCTCTACCGGGCCAAACGTGGCGACTCGCAGCAATACCTCAAGGACGACCGCGAACTGGAAGCTCACCTCATCGCCAACGGCGTCAGGGATGCGGTATTCACCGATCACAGCGGCGCTCAGATTGCCGGCCAACACTTGGTCGAGTTGGTCGAGTTGGCAGTAAAGGCGCGGCATTTGATGGACCCCCTGGCGCGCAAGGTCGGCAATGCCAATATCGTCGAACAGGCAGCCATCGCCGGTGTGCTGAACGCCGACCTGGTCGACGACGACGTCCGCGCCGCCGAAGCGGCAGTCTACATCGCCACCCGCCTCGAGGCCCTCTCGCCCACTCACGAACGCGGCTGGCGGGGCGAAGCCGATCCGAACGGCGGCCTTGCCTTCAATCGCACCCTGCGCGGCGTAACCGAACGACGTGTCATCGATGCCACGGCGATTCGCTCGGCCGAGGCGCGGCGGCTTGACGAGATGGCCGGCGACTTGCAGGACGTCTACGCCCGTCATTGCGCCCTCAAGAGCAAGGACAAGGAGTACGTGATCACCGGCCCGAACCGACTGGCGGAAGCAATTTTCGAACTCGGGCGCAAGGGCGTAGCCATCTCGCGCTACAAGGGCCTGGGCGAAATGAATCCGGACCAGCTCTGGGAAACAACACTCGATCCGGATGCCCGCCTGCTGCTTCAGGTGAAGGTGGCCCAAAGCGATGAAGCCGCCGACATTTTTTCGACCCTCATGGGCGACGTTGTCGAGCCGCGCCGCGAATTCATCCAATCTCACGCGCTCGAAGTGGCGAACCTCGACGTATAACTCCGCGATTCTGTGTGTTGCCGGCCCGCGGCGCGGCAGAGTTCAGGTCTCGGCCAGCCGATCGAATGCTTTACCCGATAGGTCCCAGGTAACCAGGCTTTCGCAGTGTTTGCCGAGACCTTGATAGAAATTGGCGGCCAAATGGTTGTCTTGTTCCATATGCCAGGTCAGAAAACTGCCGCCGGCTTGCCGCGTCGCGCGGCAAAGCGCCGCGACAAGCGTCCGTCCGGCGCCTTGGCCGCGTGCCTCGGGCAAAACGAAAAGATCTTCCAGGTGGTTGCCGCGCTGGGCTGTCTCGCCATCATAGACGGCATAAAAAAGTGCATAGCCGACCGGTCTTTCAGCGCATTCGGCCAGCAGGCAGGTGAAGGCCGGAGCCATACCGAAGCCATCGCGCCGAACCGCCCGCGCCGTCAGTTTTGGCGCGGGTTTTCCTTCGTGCGCGCTCAACGCCTTGGCCATTCCGGCGATCACGGCCGCGTCCTGGCGCCGTGCCGCGCGGATCTTGATGTGCGGCTCCCGGGTCATGCTGGCGGCGAGCATGGCACGCGCGCGTGGAGTCCGGCAACGACGTGGCGGCCGCGTCCGCCGGCCACCGGCAGCGGCGCCCAAATCTTGCCTGATTTGCAGGATTAATTGATCGGCGATGGCGGAGGTAAAAAAAGCAGCTCAGCGAGCCCGGGGCGCGGCCAAGGGGCGCGGCAAGCGCAGCGCCACCGCGCCGAAGCGCAAGCAGGGCGGCGGCGGCCGGTCATGGTGGCGGCGCCTTGTGGTATGGAGCCTGGTGGCGACGATCTGGGGTGGCGTCGGGCTCGGCGCGGTGCTCCTCTGGTACGGCTACACTCTGCCCGAACTGGGCGAGATTTCGCAGATGACGCGGCGCCCCAACGTGACCCTTCTGGCGCGCGACGGGTCGGCCATTGCCTCTTTCGGCGGCGTTTACGGGACCACGGTCGAATTGGCCGACTTGCCGCCTGCTCTGCCACGGGCGGTGCTGGCAATCGAAGATCGGCGATTCTATGAGCACTTCGGAATCGACCTGCGTGGGCTGGCGCGCGCGGTCTATGAAAATCTGCGCAAGGGACGAATCGTTCAGGGCGGCTCGACTATTACCCAGCAGCTGGCCAAGAATCTCTTTCTTTCTTCCGACCGCACTTACCACCGCAAAATCCGCGAAGTGCTACTGGCCTTCTGGCTGGAGCGGAAATTCACCAAGGATCAGATTCTCACCATCTATCTCAACCGCGTCTATTTTGGCGCCGGCGCCTATGGCGTCGATGCCGCCGCCCGACACTATTTCGGCAAGCCGGCAACCGAGGTGTCGCTGTACGAGGCGGCCCTCTTGGCCGGGTTGCTCAAGGCGCCGTCACGCCTTAACCCGCTGCGCAATTCCGATCGGGCCGAAGCCCGTACCGCGCTGGTCCTTGCCGCCATGGCCGACAGCGGTTTCATTTCCGACCGGCAAATGGCGCGGGCGCTGGCGCCGAGAGCGCCGCAGCCGCTGCGCGGCAAGGAATCGGCGCGCTATTTCGCCGACTGGATCATGGCTCAAGTCAGCGACTACCTCGGCGGCATAGATCAGGATATCCAGGTGGCGACGACCCTCGACCCGAAGCTGCAAGCCATCGCCGAACGCGAGCTCGAAGCCGTCCTCGCCGGCGAAGGCGCCAAACTGCGCGCCGGCCAGGCGGCGCTGGTCAGCCTGGCGCCGTCGGGTGCGGTCCTGGCCATGCTTGGCGGGCGCGACTATGCCGTCAGCCAGTTCAATCGCGCTAACCAGGCGCTGCGCCAGCCGGGCTCCGCCTTCAAGCTGTTCACCTATATGGCGGGGCTGGAAGAGGGTGGATTGGTGCCCGACAGCAAACTGCTCGATGCACCGGTTCGGGTCGGCGATTGGCGGCCGCGCAACTATGCCGGCAAGTATTATGGCGAAGTGACGTTACGCGAGTCCTTCGCGCGCTCGCTCAATTCGGTTGCGGTTCGCGTTGCCTTGGACGTCGGCCCCAAGAAGATCGCCGCGGCGGCACGGCGACTCGGCATCACCTCGGACTTGCGGCCGGATGGGGGGTTGGCCCTCGGCGCTTCCGAAGTGACCTTGCTGGAGTTGACCGGCGCCTATGCGACCTTCGCCAACCGCGGTGCCGGGGTCTGGCCGTACGGCATTCTCGAAATCCGCGATGCCCGTGGCGAGGTTCTCTACCGGCGGCCGCAAGGCGCCGGGCCCGGCCGGGTCATGTCGCCGCGGGTCATCGAGCAGATGACCGATCTGATGACCGCCAGCGTCGAGTGGGGCACCGGCAAGGCCGCCAAACTGGAGCGT
>JAJFGM010000727.1 GCA_021776145.1 Kiloniellaceae bacterium
ACCGCCATCCCGGCCTGCATCTCGACGGCACCTTTGCTCGGACGCAGGTCGAGGTCCCAGGGGCCATGGGCCGGATCCCCGCGGAGACGCTTCTGAAGCCCTATTCGCGGCTGGCCGACAACTCCTGGCGTCCCGGCCACGACCTCTCCGTCGTCGACTACTGTATCTTTGCCGGAACGCCGGAGTGGCAGGGCGTCATGACCCGGCCCCTGATCGAGCAGCTTGCCCGCTCCGCGGTGCCGCTGGCCTACATCGGCATCGGCAGCTTCGAGTATCTGCGCGGCGCGCGCCTCGGGCATCTGGGCCCGCTGGACGTCGCCGCGCTGGAACGCGCCAAGCTGATCACGGCGCGCGACGCGGCGGTTCCCGCGATTCTGGCGCCCCTTCCGGTGCGGGTTCTGCCTTGCCCGGCCCTGTTCGCCTCACCGACGCAAAAGCCGCGCACGCGGAAAAAGAAACTCGCCCTCTGCCTCCAGGGCACCGAGGGCAATCAGAGCATTCCAAAGCCGGTGTTCGATTTCGCCGTCGCGCTGTGCGACGCCCTCGCGTCGGTCTATGACTGCGCGCTGGTGTGCCACTACGTCGACGAACTGTTCGAGCTGGCGAATGAGATCCCCGGCGATCTGCCGGTGATATTTTCCTACGACGCCGGGGACTATCCGGGCCTGTACGACGAATTCGACCTGATCGTCACCACCCGGGTGCATGCTGCCGGCCTCGGCGCGTCGCTTGGCATACCCGCCTTCGTGATCACCCATTCGGACCGCTCGGCGACCGTCAAGGGGTTCCTGTCGGAGATCGTCGACCCCGACAGGGAGACGGTGGAGGCGGTGCTCGATCGGATCGGCGGCTACTCGCTGCCCGAGGGTTCAAAAAGACTGATCGCGCACAAGCGAGACACGCAAGCGGCCTACTTGAAACTGCTCGAGGGCTTTTTCGCTTAACCCGCCGCCGCCTCGGCCACGCGGGCCAGGACGCCGGCCCAGTCGCCGGGGCGTTCTTGGCGAAACAGGCGCAGGCTCGGATACCAGGGGCTGTCGTCGCGATCGAGGAGCCAACGCCAGTCCGGAGCGAATGGCAGCAGGACCCAGGCGGGCCGGCCGAGGGCGCCGGCCAGATGGGCAAGGGCCGTGTCCACCGTGATCACCATATCGAGCGCCGAAATCATTGCCGCCGTATCGGCGAAGTCGCCAATTTCGGCGCCCCAATCGGCAGCCAGAAATCCCGGCGCGCTGTTCGCGAAAGGCTGCTCTCCGGCCTCCGTCTCCGGTCTTTGCAGGCCAACCAGCGCGATGCCCGGGACCTCCGCGACCGGGGCAAACAAGCGCGGTGGAATCGATCGCGCGGCGTCCTGCGGGTGCTCGGGCCGCCCGGCCCAACATAGCCCGACGCGCAAGCGGCCCTTCGGCAGCCTGGCGCGCCAGCGGTCGAGCGCATCGGGATCGCAGCCGAGATAGGGATTTTCTCCCGGCAAATTCGCGGCACCGACGCGGAACAGGCCCGCAAGGCTGCAGATCGAAGCATAACAGTCGTAATCGTTGGCGTTGATCTGGCCCGAAACCACCTGGAAACCGTGCGCCGCGGCAAAGGCGGACAGCAGCCGCAGCAACGGCGCGCGACAGCCGAAGGTGACGGCCGCGCCGCTCTCCGCCACCACGCGCGGCAGGAACCGAAGAAACTGGATCATATCGCCATAGCCCTGCTCGGCCAGCACCAGCAAACTGCGACCGGCCAGGCGCGCGCCCCGCCAGCGCGGCAGGGGCAATTCGGGATGGCGGAAAACCGGGATGTTCAGCCGCGCCTCCCACAGCGGCCATCCCGCGGCGAAATCACCCTGAACAAGGCGGCACAGGCCGACGTGATAGCGCCCCAGCGCCGGCACCGATTCGATCGCCTCCGCCTCGCGGAACACGGCTTCGGCTTCGGCGAACCGCAGCTGGTCATAGAGGGCCTTGCCGAGTCCCTGTAGGACCGCCGCGCGGTTCTCTTCCAGCGACAGGGCGGCCTTGAACGCGCGCTCCGCCGCGACCGCGTCTTGGCGTTCAAGGAAGGCCAACCCTTCGTCCAACAAACTGCGCTCACGGCGTGTCATGTTGTGAAACTAGCCCGGATTTCTCACCGTCACGTGTATTTTCGTTCGCCTGCCGCGCGGCATCGCCTGTCTAAGGGGCGTTGTTCCTGTACACCGTCACAGAACGATCAGCGTCTGGTCGATGTCGTCGTCGACGACCAGTTCGCCGGCACCGATGGTGTAGGTGGTGAAGCCGCCGGCCGAGGCCGAGGTGGCACCGAGACCGCTGAAGTCGGCGGCGACGGCGTCGCCGGCATCGCCCAAAACCGTCAGGCTGTTGGTCGAGGTGGAGAAGTCGAGCACATCGCTGATGTCGAGGGTCAGGGAGTTGGCGCCGGCACCCACCATGTCGATGCTCTCGATGTCGGCGATGCGGTTGTTGGCGATCAAGGTGAGGTCGAGGTCGAGGCCGTTGTCGAGCAGCCGCAGCACGTCGCCCAGCCCGCCGCCGCCGTCGACCTGGCGGAAGCCGGCGTCGTTGATGCCGAGGATATCGTCGCCGCTGCCGCCCTGCAGGCTGTCGGCGCCGCCACCGCCGGTCAGGGTGTCGCCGCCGCGCCCGCCGACCAGGATCTCGTCGGCGGCCGTGCCGGTCAGCGTATCGGCGCCGTCGCCGCCGAGGAAGTCGACGATTCCCGCGAAGTCGCGGCCGAAAATGACGTAGCTCTCGCCGGCAGCGGAGTCGCCGCCAGGATCGGCGCTTGTGGCGCCGACGATGACATCGTCGAAGCCGTCGCCGTTGACATCGCCGGCCGCGGCGACGGCACCACCGCTGAAGTCGCTGTCATCGATGCCGTCGAGGCGGAAACCGTTGCTGCCGTCGAGCGCCCCGAGGTCGAGGGCCGCGGCAAAGCCGCCGGCCCGGCCAAAGACGACATAGCTCTCGCCGGCGCCTATGTCGCCAGCGGTGTCAGCGGTAAAAGCGCCGACGATAACATCGTCGAAGCCGTCGCCGTTGACGTCGCCGGCCAAGGCGACGGAATAGCCGCTGCGGTCGTTGGCATCGATGCCGTCGAGGCGGAAACCGTTGCTGCCGTCAAGAGTGCCGAGGTCAAGGGACGCGGCAAAGCCCGCGGCCCGGCCGAAGACGACATAGCTTTCGCCGGCAGCGGAGTCACCGCCGGGGTCGGCGCGATAGGCGCCGATGATGACATCGTCGAAGCCGTCGCCGTTGATGTCACCGGCCGAGGCGACGGTGCTACCGCTATAGTCGGACGCATCGATGCCATCAAGGCGGAAGCCGTTCGTGCCATCGAGCGTCGAGAGGTCGAATGCCGCGGCGAAACCGCCTGCCTGGCCGAAGAAAATGTAACTCTCGCCGGCAAGAATGTTGCCGCCGGAAGTAGCTCGAATGGCACCGACGATCACATCGTCGAAGCCGTCGCCGTTGACGTCGCCCGCCGAGGCAACGGAGCGGCCGCTGAGGTCGCCGCTATCGATGCCGTCAAGGCGGAAGCCATTCGTGCCGTCGAGGGCGCCAAGGTCGATGTCGGCCGCGAATCCCCCCACCTGGCCGAAAACGACATAACTCTCGCCGGCGCTGAGGTCGCCGCCGGGATCGCCGCCAAGAGCCCCGACGATGACATCGTCGAAGCCGTCGCCGTTGATATCGCCCGCCGAGGCGACGGAAAAACCGCTCTGGTCGAGGCGGTCGACGCCGTCGAGGCGGAAGCCGTTCGCGCCGTCGAGCGCGGCGAGATCCAGCGCCGCCGCGAAGCCACCGGCTTGGCCGAAGACCACGTAACTTTCGCCGACGCCTATGTCGCCGCCGAGATCTCCGCCAACAGCCCCCACGATGACATCGTCGACGCCGTCGCCGTTGATATCGCCGGCCGAGGCGACGGAGGAGCCGCTGAGGTCGCCGCCATCGATGCCGTCGAGGCGGAAACCGTTCGTGCCGTCCAACGCGGCGAGGTCGAGCGTCG
>JAJFGM010000728.1 GCA_021776145.1 Kiloniellaceae bacterium
GCCCTCCCTCTTTGCCGGGCCCTACGAAATCGCCGAACGACAGGCCGGCCCGATCCGTCTGCGGACTTACTTCTATGCCGACCTGGCGCCCCTGGCCGAGAGCTATCTGCAGACCGCGGCAGTCTATCTCGACCGTTACACACGGCAGATCGGTCCCTATCCCTACCGCGACTTCCACATCGTCGCGGCACCACTGCCGGTCGGCCTCGGCTTTCGCAACCTGACCTACGTCGGCCGCCGGGTGCTGCCGCTGCCGTTCATGCGCGGCCGCTCCCTGGCGCACGAGGTGCTGCACAACTGGTGGGGCAACGGGGTCGCGGTCGCCCCTGGGAGCGGTAACTGGGTCGAGGGTCTGACCAGCTATCAGGCCGACTATGCCCTGACGGTCGAGCAGGGGGCGGCGGCGGCGCGCGAAATGCGCCTGGGATGGCTGCGCAATTTCGCCGCCTTGCCGCCAGAACGCGATCGGCCGGCGGCCGAATTCTTCGGCAAGAGCCACGATGCCTCGCAGGTCGTTGGTTACGACAAGATTGCATTCGTCTTTCACATGCTGATGCGGGAGCTTGGTGCGGAGACCTTCGATGCCGGTCTGGCCAGGTTCTGGGCCAAGCATCGCCTTCGAAGTGCCGGCTGGGCGGATTTACAAGCCGCCTTCGAGGCCGTCTCCGGACGCGATCTTGCCTGGTTCTTCGAGCAGTGGCTGCGGCGCAACGGTGCGCCGCGGGTTGAGTTGCTCGGAGCCGCGGTGTCGAATTTCAGCATCAGCGGTGGCACGAATGTCCGCCTGAGCCTTAGCCTGCGCCAGTCGGAGCCGGCCTATCGCCTGCGCCTGCCGCTGACCGTCGAGACGGCGGCCGGCGTCGAATACCACGAGGTCATTCTGGAAAGATCCCGGCAGGACTTCGAAATCACCCTGGCCGAACCACCGCTGGCGCTGCATGTCGATCCCGAATTCGACAGCTTTCGCCGCCTGTTGCCCGGTGAGAGCCCGCCGATTCTGCGCGACGTCACTCTGTCGAACGAGACTGTCCTGCTACTTGCGACGACGGATGCACGCTTGGCCGAAAGCGGTCGTCGACTTGCCGCGCGGCTCTTGCAGCGCGACGCCGCGCCGGCCGATCCGGGGCGGGAGCCGAACCGGCCGCTGCTGATCGTCGGCGCGACCGCTGAGATCGCGGCCTGGCGGCGCGATCGGGGCCTCGACGCCGCGCCGTTGGCCGCCGCGGGCACGGCACGGGCCTGGGTCGAGCGTCGGCCCGGCGCAGCCGCCTGGATGTTCGTTGCCGCCGATGACGCGGCGGCGCTAGAGGCCGTGCTGCGGCCGCTGCCGCACTACCGGCGCCACAGCTACATCGTCTTCGATGGGGCCCGGGCTGGCGAGAAGGGGCTATGGCCGACACCGGACAGCCCATTGCGCCGGCGCTTCGGTGGCTAGAGCAGATCCGGGTCACATGGAATCGCAAGCGGCGATCCATTGACCCGGTGCTTCTGCTCTGACTATGCGATGTAGCGCGGATTCACAAGTTTAGTCGGAACCACAAAGTGGTTCCGACTAAACACGATCCGCTCTAGGGTTTCAGATAGAGCTTATCCGTGGTCGCCAATTTGGCCGGCCACAGGATCTGGGCATCTCCCGGGGCCTGGTCGGCCTTGTCGTACTGGATCACGAAGATAGGCACTTCCGGCCACTGCTGGAACATCCAGGCCGGCTCCTTGTCCTTGGAGAAGTATATGGTGCCACGGGTGCCTTCCCACCGCAGATCGCGCAGCGTGGCGGTGATTGCCTGCGAATCGCTGCTGCCGGCCGCCTTGATCGCCTCGGCAATGACCATAATGCCGTCATAGCCTTCCATGGCCACGGCATTGGCGGGGCGCCCTGTAGCCTTCTGATAGGCGGTACCGAAGCTGCGCGACAGCGGGGTGTCGGGTTTGCCCGGTAGGCCGGCCGGGTTGCCGATGACGTAAACCCCGTCACTTCCCATTGTTTTCCAGAACTCCGGCTCCAGGACGTCGGCACCGGCCGCGAAGATCGCCGTGTCCGAGCTTGGGGCCAAGCCCAGATCGTACGATTGGCGCAGCATCTGAAGCAGACCGGCCCCGGTAAAGCCGGCGATCAAGAGGTCCGGTTTGGGCTCGGCCCGCTTGATCTGCAGAAGTTGCGGGGTGAAGTCGGTGAGCGTGCGTTCGGCGGTGAAAGACGTGACCTTGGCGCCGGTGCCATCCAAGTTTTTCTTAAAGACGTCGATGACGCCCAGACCCCAGTCGGAATTCTCGCCGATGATGGCCACGTGTTTGAATCCCGCGGCCTTTACCCAGTCCGCGGCGACCGAGTAGACCAGCGAGTTCGCGACCGTAATGCGGAATACCTCGGGGATTTGGGCGCCGGTCACGTTGTCCGACCAGCATTCGCCGGCAACAAACGGTACGCCCGTCTTGTGGGCAACCGGGCCAACCGCGGCACAGACCGCGCTGTGGGCGCTACCTGTGACGGCAACGACGTTCTCTTTCGATGTCAGCCGCTCGTAGACGGCAACCCCCTTTTCCGGCACGCCGGATGTGTCTTCTATAATCAGCTCGATCTTCTGTCCGAGGATGCCGCCAGCGGCATTGAGTTCCTCGACGGCAACGATCATGCCGTCACGCAAGGACTCGCCGGTCTGCACGCCGCCAGGCGGCGTCAAGGGTGCGATCCCGCCGATCTTGATGCTGTCGGCTTGCGCCGAAAGGGCGCCAAAAGAGACAAGCGAAGCCGTCGCGAGCGCGGTGGCCAGCTTCGCGGTTCGACTCATGCCCCTGTATGTTTTTGTTTTTTCCATTGCTGCCTTCCAGTCCTTCTTTCGATACAGCTCGGCGTCGCGCTAGCGAGCCCTGATCGATAAACGCTCCCAAAACGGAAATTTCGCGTCTGTTTTTTTTGCGTTGGATCGAGGCAAAAGCCGAAATGGCCTTCGTCCAACTTGATGATAGCCAAGACCTCTGGCCGCCTGAACAGATTATCCAGCCGAATTTTAAGTGAATTTATGCGAATGAAGCGTCGTACCGCTGAAGTGGCAATGGCATTGCGGTTCTTTGCGTCATCCAATGCAGGTAGAACCGCGACCCGTGGGCGACGCGGCTGTTGAGCGAAACGGCGGATCGGTCAGTCGGATTGCCCGAGGCTGTTCTCGATCGACAGTCCCAGGCGCAAGAGCCTGTGATCGCTGCCGGGCGCGGCGCAGACCAACAGCCCTATCGGCAAACCGCTCTCATCAGTCCCGCAGGGTAGGGTTAGGCTGCAGAGTCCGAAGAAGTTCGCCAGCATCGAATTGCGTATGGTCTTGAGATTGACGCGGGCAAAGGCGTCCGGGTCATCCAGCAGCGGCGCGATCGCGGGCGCCGTCAGGGGGCTGCAAGGCATCAGCATGATGCTGGTGCCGGCCAGTAGCTGCTGAACCGTCGGACTGAGGGTCTCGCGTGTTTCCTGGATGACCAGGAGATCATAGGCGCTCATGCCCCTCGCCTTGGCGAGGCGGGCGGCTATGTCGCCGTCGATCCGACCGTCGACATCGTTGTCCAGGTCGGATTTGTGAAGGTGATAGGCCTCCGCCGTCACCAGGGTCCCGTGTTCGGTACTGGTCGCCGCGTAGCGGTCGAGCGCCTCCACCACAGGCCGTTCGATTGTCAGGCCGCTTGCCGCCAGCCTGTCCAGCGCGGTTTCAAAGGATCGCGCGACGGCGGCCTCCGCGTCGTCGAGGATGTAGTTGCTGGGCACGATCGCGCGCACGCTGTTCAAGGCAAGCGGCGCCGTCGGTCCCGGGGGCCGAGCGCGCAGGGCCCGGTCCAGCAGCATGCAGTCCTCGACCGACCGGGTGATGGTACCAACCGTATCGAGCGATTTCGACAACACGCCGACGCCCCGGCGATCGATCCGCCCGGGCGAAGTCTGGTGGCCGACGACACCGCAAAAGGCCGCTGGAATCCGCACCGACCCGCTGGTATCCGTCGCGATGGACGCCGGCGCCAGGCCACGTGCGACGGCGACGGCGGAACCGCAGGACGATCCACCGGGAAGACGCGGTTCGTCGCCGCTGTGGGGGTTTCGCGGCGTGCCGAAGGTGCGGTTTATGCCGAGGCCGGAAAACGCGAATTCCGACAGGTTTGTCTTTCCCAGACCGACCATTCCCGCCGCGGCGAGGTGACCGACAACGGGGGCGTCCCGATCCGCGGCTGGCCGGTTCAGATAGAAGGCCGATCCGGCGGTGGTGACCGTGCCGGAGATATCGAAGAGATCCTTCCAGGCGATGGGAACGCCGTCGAGTGGACCCAGGGCGGCGTCGCGGCGGTACCGCTCGCGGCTGGCCGCGGCCTCGGCCAGCGCTCGTTCCGCGGTGACTTGCAGGAAAATGGCACGATCCTCGCAGCCTGCGACCTGGTCTAGAAAGAACTGGGTGACCTCCACCGGGTCGAGTTTGCCGGCGGCGATCTCCCGGCCAATTTTCGCCGCGGTGAATTGCGATAGGCTTTTTTCTGGCATGCCCGGGCTTGCGCGGATGTTGTTGACGGCGTGGGACCCAGCTGGTCCACCACAAGCCAAAAGCCTAGGTGCGCGAAAAAATCGACACAACAGAAGGATCGGTTGATTCTGGCGCGCCTAGCAGCCCAATTCGCATAATCTCGCTTAATCCGCCAAGTCGAGAGTCGGAATCGGGAGTCTGAGTCGGGAGTCCGAAGTTGCGGCCCGAATAAGGGATCCGGACGCGGATGCCTTATTGCGCAATCGCCCGCAGGGAGAATTCCTCCGGCGGAATTTGATTGCGGATCAATTTCTCTATTTCAGCGCTCACCTGCGCATCGCCGGCCCCGTAGAGACCACACTTGCCGAGCGCAGACCTGAGGTCGGTGTCCATGCCCAAATATTCCAGGACAATTCGCGAGCAAATGGGCTCGCGTGACGTCCGTCCGGCCGTCCCCAGTGTCAAACCGGTCAAGATGTCGAGCCGATTCTTGAATGAGGGGTAAAGGACGGTCTGCGATATCTCGGCGCCGGTCAGGGCTTCTCGATCGATCATGAACAGACGGTCGCGAAAGCGCATGACCACGCCGGCGTACTTGTAGACGAAGCTCGCATCGCGGTCGGAATCCTTTTCAATCAAGCGCTCCATTCGCTTGTAGCTGGCCACGCCGTCGGTCTCGAAAACATGCAGGATGGACTTGAGAATTTTGCCCGGCCGGGAGAAGGAATAGTAATAGGTAAAATAGAAACCAAAATAGGGTGAGATCTCGCTCTGCCCGGCCCGCAGGGTTGCCTCGATCTGACGCACGACGACGTTCTCGGCGTCGTCCACATTGCGCACTCCCTTGATCTCGATAATCTTCTTGAGTTGCTGGAAAGGTGCCAGGATTTCGTATTCCTCGACGCCAAAAAAATCGCAGATCAAACGCATGTTACGGTTGGATGGCCGCGACAGTCCCGATACGTACTTGTTGAATTGCTGGCGGTTGATGCCGAGCCGGCGACAGATCTCGGAAGTGGAGTGATAATAGCTGCATAGATATCGCAGATTACGGGAAAAATCGGATGGAAGGCCGATGGCGGTCAGCATTTTTTGATACTCTGGTGGCGAAAGTTATGCGGGAATCATCCCCCAATGCATAAGAACGCATAAAGACCGGGTCAAGTTTCCCTTTGAGGCCGATAGCTGCCTGATGCACGATGCCGCCATCGGTAAGGGGGCGCTGCAGATGAGGCGACGCGCTTAAGGCGGAGGGCGCGCGCTCCTGCTTCGCACCGATGTCAATTCATACGGGGGTGGCGACAAAGGTGGGACTGGTTGCACTCACGGAGCAGGTGATCAATGGCCTGATCATCGGTGTTTTCTATGCATTGTCGGCGCTCGGCCTGGCCATCATTTTCGGCGTCTTGCGCATTGTAAATTTCGCGCACGGCGAACTCTACATGGCGGGCGGTTTCGCATACTACGTCCTGGTATCGCTGCTCGGTGTCCCGCCGATTGCCGCCGTACCCTTGGCGGCGGCGTTGCTGTTTGCCTTTGGCATGGCGATCGAAGCGACGATCATTCGGCCGATCCATCAGGGCAAGGTAGAGCGCGCCGACGAGTACGCCATCATGATCACCTTCGGGCTGGCGATCCTGCTGCAGAATCTGGCTCTGGCGGTCTTCGGGCCCTGGACCAAACGCGCCGATGCCGTGATTTCCGGCCGGGTCACATTCGGCGAGTTGATCGTTTCCGGGGATCGCCTGGCGGCGTCGGGTATCGGCATTCTGCTCATTTTGTGCGTGCTTTACGTACTGCACAGGACCTGGGCCGGAAAGGCCATGCGGGCGGTCAGCCAGGACCGTGCCACGGCCGCCGTTCTCGGGGTCAACTCAAAGCGCGCCAGCATGATGGCCTTTGGCGTCGGCGCCGCCCTGGCGGGTGCCGCGGGAGCGCTTATGGGGCCGGTGTTTCTTGTTCATCCCGGCATGGGTGTCATCCCAGCCATCAAAGCCTATGTGGTGATCGTGCTGGGCGGGCTTGGCTCGCTGTGGGGCGCCATCCTGGGCGCCCTGATTCTCGGTGTGGTCGAAAATCTCGCGACGGTCCTGATCCCCGACACCACGCGGGCGCTTGCTTATAAGGACGCCTACGGTCTGGGCCTCCTGGTCCTCGTCCTCCTGGTGCGGCCCCAGGGCCTGTTCGGCGAGAAGGAGCGCCGATCGTGACCACGCAGGGCGGCCGCGGAGGCATGATCGCCGGCGCCGCCGTCGTTGTGTTCTTTGCCCTGCTGCCGCTGTTCGGACTGCAGGAATATTGGATTTATATTCTCACCGTCGGGTTCTTTTACGGTGCCCTGGCGTCGAGTTGGAGCCTTCTGGTCGGCTATGTCGGCCGGATCAGCTTTGCCCATGCGGCGATGGCTGGCCTGGGCGCCTACACCTCGGCAATGGCGAGCACCCGTTTGGGTCTGCCGCTGTATTTCTCCATACCGCTGGCGGGGCTGGTAGTGGGGCTGGTCGGGCTCTTCCTGGGGCGCATTTGCCTCAAGCTGCATGGTGCCTATCTCGGGCTGACGACGATCGCCTTCTCCGAGCTTTTCCGGATCGCGGTGACGGCGGAGCACGAATTCACCCGCGGCAGTCTCGGCCTGCAGGCGCCGGCGTTCTTTTCCACCAACGACCGGACCCAATACTACTATGTCTTTGGTGCCTTTCTATTGGCGGCGCTTGCCGTCATGTGGCTGGTCTTGCGCTCGCGCATCGGCCTCTATTTCGCTTCCATCCGCGAGGATGAAAACGCCGCCGCAAGCCTGGGTGTGAAGGTGGTGCGCTGGAAAATCTTCGCTTTCGCCATTTCAAGTGTCATCGCCGGGCTGGCCGGCGCCTTCTATGCCCACTTCGTGCAACTGGTGGCGCCCTCGATGATGTCGCTGCAGGAGATGGGATTCGTTCTCTCGATGGCGGTAATCGGCGGCTTCCAGAATATTTTTTATGCCGCCCTTGGAGGCATTTTCCTTGAGGTGCTGCTTGAGCTGATGCGCGAAATCGGCGGCTGGCGCATGACGATCTTCGGGCTTCTCGTCATCCTCATTCTGCGCTTTGCGCCTAACGGCGTTTTCGGCGAACTGGTCCGGCTGGGCCGCAAAGGCCTGCGCGGGCGCGCGTCATGAGCCAGCTTCAAGCCCAGGGCGTCGTCAAGCGGTTCGGCGGGCTTGTCGCGCTCGACGATGTCTCCTTCGCGGTTGACCCCGGTGAGTTGATCGGCTTGATCGGTCCCAACGGTTCCGGCAAGACGACGTTGCTCAATGTCCTGAGCGGCTTTGAAAGGCCTGAAGCCGGTGTCGTCCGTTTCGAGGAGCGGATTTGCAACAAACTTGAAGCCCACGAACTCGCCCAGGCCGGGCTGGCACGTACTTTTCAGGTCACGAAGATCTTCAGGCGCCTGTCGGTGCTCGACAATCTGCTCGTGCCCGGCCTGACGGACTGGACGATCTCGCGCAAGGACGCGGCGGACCGGGGCGGGGAGATCCTTGCAAGGCTAGAGCTGGAGGCCTTGAGCGACGAGTTGGCCTCCAACCTTTCGGGCGGCCAGTCGAAACTGCTTGAATTCGGCCGCATCATGATGCTCTCGCCGCGCGTTGTTCTGCTGGACGAACCCTTCGGCGGCGTCCATCCGACCCTGAAAACCCTGATGCACGGGACGATCCGCCGCTGGAACAAAAGCGGCGTGACGATCCTGTTGGTCAGCCACGACATGGGCTCCATATTCGGGCTCTGCAATCGGGTTTTGGTGCTGCACAACGGGGCCCTCATTGCCGACGGCGCCGCCGAAGACGTGCGCGCCGAGCCGGGCGTCATCAAGGCCTACCTCGGCGACGAAAGTATGAGGGCGGTCTGATGGCTTTCAAGGCCGACAAAGTATTTGCCGGCTATGTCCCGGGCATAGACATTCTGCGCGGCCTGTCGATCGAAGCGCGCAGCGGTCAATTGACCACCGTGATCGGCGCCAATGGTGTCGGCAAATCCACCCTGCTGAAATGCGCCGTAGGCCAGCTTTTCCCGCACAGCGGGTCGATCGTCTATGGCGATGTCGACCTGACCCGGGTCGAGACCCACCAGTTGGCCGGCCTCGGAATCGCCTATATCGCCCAGGGCCGAAACGTTTTCCCGCAGATGACGGTTCTGGAAAATCTGGAGATGGGCGTCTGGTCGATCCGCGGCGACAAGGCACGCGCCGGAGAAGCGATTGAGCGCACCTTTGCGCGGACCCCCATCCTGGCTGAATTTCGTCACCGCAGGGCCGGTGAAATGAGTGGCGGGCAACAACGTATTCTGGAGATCCAACGTGCCCTATTGACGGACCCCGCGCTGCTGCTGATCGACGAGCCATCGGTTGGCCTCGATCCGAAGATGACCGGCATGATCTATCAGCATCTGCTTGAACTGGTCAAAGCCGAAACCCGGACGATTCTGATGGTCGATCAGAATGTGATCGCCGGGACAGAAATCGCCGATCACATCTACGTCTTGGAGTTGGGCGCCAACAAGTTCGACTGCAGCAAAAGCGAGTTCGACGCCAGCTACCGCGACACCATTGCCGACTGGCTGATCTGACGGTTGCTTTCCCGCATCGATCTGGGCTCGCCCGGTATCCAGATGATCTGCCGTACCGGCGTAGCCGTGTCGTACTGGCGTGGAGAAAAGGCGCCCAACTGTCGCCGCTCGCTGCGGACTTCCAGGCCCATTGCCGCGACGTCTTCGCGGTGCCGCGCTGATCGGGGTCGGCGCCATGACATGCTCGGCCGGTGTGGACATAGCAGGGCAGTTGGCGGTTGAAGGCGCGGGGATGGCGGCGCAGACTCCGCGCATGTCGGTCCGCTACACTTTTCGCCAACTGGAATACTTCATTGCCGTCGGCGAGGCCGGCAGCATCGCCCTGGCCTCGGAGCGCATCAACATCTCGCCACCCTCGATCTCTTCGGCGATCTCGCAGCTCGAACGCGAGTTCGGCATCCAGCTTTTTGTCCGTCAGCATGCCCAGGGCCTGTCGCTGACGCCGGGCGGGCGGCGCTTTCTCGGCGAGGCCAAACTGCTGCTGGAACAGGCGGCGGGACTGCACGACCTGGCCGGAGATATCGCCGAGCGGGTGCGCGGCGAGATCGCCGTCGGCTGCCTGGTGACCCTGGCGCCCTTTGTCTTGCCGGAGTTGCGCAAGGGTTTCGAGGCGCGCTATCCCGAGGCCCGGGTGCGCCAGGTCGAGGCGCACCAGGTCGACCTTTTCGGCCTGCTGCGCCGCGCCGAGATCGACGCCGCCATTACCTACGACCTGGAGCTGCCGCGCGACATCGACTTCATCGCCCTGGCGACACTGCCGCCGCATGCCCTCTTCGCCGTCGATCACCCCCTGGCCGGGGCGGAGACGGTGTCGCTGGAAACCTTGGCCGAACTGCCGCTGGTGCTGCTCGACCTGCCGCTCAGCCGCGAATACTTCCTGGCGCTTTTTCAGCAGCGCAGCCTGCGTCCGAACATCGCCGAAAAGACCGGCAACCTGCCCATGGTGCGCAGCCTCGTGGCCAACGGCTTCGGTTATGGCCTGCTCAACGTGCCCTCGATGAACGTGCATGCCCCTGACGGCAAGCCGCTGTCCTACGTCCGCATTGAAGGCGCGCTCAACCCGCTGACCCTGGGCGTCGTCACCGTTGCCGCCGAACGCAAATCCCGTATCCTCGCGGCCTTCGAGGAACATTGCCGCGACACCATCAGCGAGGACCAGGCACCGGGGTTGGGACGGTTTTGAGTTTTAGGATCCAACACCTTGGGGGGAAGTCCATGCGGTGTCTGAGATTTTGTGTGATCGCCCTGATGCCCTTATTGATCGCGGCCTGTGCGACAGGTGCAGATCGGGGTGAAACCTGTGATCTTTCGCAGGGAACGAACCTCTTTTTTGGCAGGAACGTCGGGACGCTAGAGCGCGTCAGCGACGCCGACTGGACGCGCTTTCTCGATGAAACCGTGCGGCCACGGTTTCCCGGCCACACGGTTTACGACGCGACCGGCTATTGGCAGGGGACGAGCGAGCGCAGCAAGGTGCTGTCGATCTACCACGACGGCGATGCCGCGACCTCCGAGAAGCTGACCGAGATCGCCAAGGATTATCGTCTGCGGTTTGATCAGGAGTCCGTGCTCAGGGCCGACTTCGACACCTGTGTCGTGTTTGTCGGCGACTAACGGTCCCACGCCGAGCCTAATTTTTTATCTCCCGGCAGCGTAACCTTAGGGTCGACCTCGCCGGTGCCCCGCTGTTCTTCCAGCCTGCCGTCTGCGTCCTTGTGCAGCCAATCCTGCACGCTCTGGCAATCGGCGAAGGGATGCGCGACGCCATCGAGATCGCCGGCCTTGGCGCGGCTGTCGGAGAAGGTGAGCAGACCGGGCCAGAGCCGGCCGGACGCAGCCAAGAGCCGTCCTTAGAGAGAATTTGCTGTACTCACTCGATGGCGTGGTCCCACAGCCCTTTTTCCATATGGGGGCTAAACCCGGCCGAGGGTCTGAAAGTGCCGTTTCCGTGCTTCCGCTGGGTCGCTCCGCCGAGGGAAGGAGAACGGAGCGCCCAAGCCGGGAAGGGTTGGAGAGTTCAGGCTTAAACCCAGACGATGCTGTCGCCTTGGGCGGCGTTGAAGTCGGTAATGGTGTCTTCACCTTGCGTCGCGTAGAAGGTGTCGGCTCCGGCGCCACCGGTCAGCGTGTCAGCCCCAGCACCGCCGTAGAGCTGGTCGTTGCCTGAGCCACCGAAGAGATTGTCGTTGCCGGCGTTGCCACTGAGCGTGTCATTGCCGACGCCACCGTACAGGGTGTCGTTACCGTTTCCGCCGTTCATCACGTCGTTGCCGCCACCATAGCGGTTTGCATAGGGGCCTGCGTTGGGCGCGACATCACCGTACATGGTGTCATTGCCGTCATCACCGTACAGGGTGTCGCCGCCGGACCCGCCGTACATGGTGTCGTGGCCGGAACCGCCGCTCATCCAGTCGGTGCCGTTCTCGCCCTTCAGGATGTCGTTGCCGTTCCCACCATACAGTTTGTCGTTGCCGTCATATCCGAGAATATAGTCGTTGCCGGCATTACCGTAGAGACTGTCGTCGCCGGACCAGCCGTCTATTGTGTCGTTGCCTTTTCCGCCGTAGACGATGTCGTTGTAAGTGCCGGCCCATATATAGTCGTCGCCGTCGTCTCCCCAGATCGTGTCGTCCGCATAGCCAGCGGTCGCGAGGCTATCGTTTAGGATCGAACCGTATTTGAATGCCATGTCTCTATCTCTTTCTTTCTGTCTGTTGAATGATTGACGAACAGCTGTCCGCAGCGCGGAGCTGTGATGAGCGCAGCCCTGATCCGGGCTAACACTGCCTGTCACGTTGGGGGTGTGCGGAAGGGGTTATGTGGGCGAAATAAATCCGCGCTGCGCGCGGAACTGCTATCCAAGTCTGAGATTCAGATCTGGACTGTCCCGTTCGAAAGGTGAGAGCAAGCGGGCTCGTCGAGACACAGCGCACGGCGGGATCGCACATTCCCCAATTCCGGCACCGGTTGCCCGCCAGAGCAATGACCGGGTCCGTTAAACCGGTCCAGCTCGGACCTGCCGCACGTTCTCACCGGCACCGAATCGTGTGTCATTTAGCCGACCCTGCCGCGGGTGCTTCCGGGCGCCGGTTCAGCAGCATGGCCTGCGACCGAATGTGCCGAGAAGGCTGACAACCTTCCCATCGCGCGCACTCGGGTGGCCGACGGCTTCGTATAGTGGCTACTTAACGTGCCCTCGATGAGCCCAAGCTCCTGACCGCAATCCGAACGCCTAAAGCAGAACCGGGCCACATGGAATCGCAAATGGCGATCCATTGACCCGGTGTATCTGTTCTAGCTATTTGATGTAGGGCGGATTCACATATTTTTTTGTCGGAACCGCAAGGTGGTTCCGCCAAAAGCGGTCGTCCGGTCCGTGGCTTTGGCGGTTACATGCCCATGCCGCCCATGCCGCCCATTCCACCCATGCCGCCCATGCCACCCATGTCCGGCATGCCGGGCGTGGGCGCGTCGTCCTGCGGCTTGTCGGCGACCATGGCCTCGGTGGTGATCATCAGCCCGGCGATCGAGCCGGCGTCCTGCAAGGCGACACGCACCACTTTTGTCGGGTCGATGATGCCGGCCTTGACCAGATCGCAATAGCGGTCATTGGCGGCATCGTAGCCCCAGGAGTAAACCTTGGAATCGCGCAGTTTGCCGGCGATGACGGCGCCTTCCTGGCCGGCGTTTTTGGCGATCTGCCGGGCCGGTGCTTCCAGCGCTCGGCGGATGATGCCGATCCCGACTTTCTGGTCGGCGTTCGCGGGGACCAGCTTGTCGAGGGCCGCGGTGGAGCGGAAAAGGGCGATCCCGCCGCCGGGCTGGATGCCTTCCTCGACGGCGGCGCGGGTGGCGTTGAGGGCGTCGTCGACACGGTCCTTGCGCTCCTTCACCTCGACCTCGGTGGAGCCGCCGACGCGGATGACGGCGACGCCGCCGGACAGCTTGGCCAGGCGTTCCTGCAGCTTCTCCTTATCGTAGTCGGAGCTGGTATCCTCGATCTGCGCGCGGATCTGGGAACAGCGTTCGGCGATGTCCTTTTTCTTGCCGGCGCCTTCGACGATGGTCGTGTCGTCCTTGGTCATGGTCACCTTCTTTGCGGTGCCGAGCATGGCCAAGCTGACGTTCTCCAGTTTGATGCCGAGATCTTCCGAGATGACCTGGCCGCCGGTCACGGCGGCGATGTCGGCGAGCATGGCCTTGCGCCGGTCACCGAAGCCGGGCGCCTTGACGGCCGAGGCCTTGAGGCCGCCGCGCAGCCGGTTGACGACGAGGGTCGACAGCGCTTCGCCTTCGATATCCTCGGCGATGATCAACAGCGGGCGCCCCGATTTGACGACCGCCTCGAGCAGCGGCAGCAGCGGCTGCAGGCCAGTCAGCTTGGCCTCGTGGATGAGGATCAAGGGGTCTTCCATCTCGCAGACCATCTTGTCGGCGTCAGTGATGAAGTAAGGCGAGATGTAGCCGCGATCGAACTGCATGCCCTCGACGACGTCGAGTTCGCTATGCAGCGACTTGGCTTCCTCGACGGTGATCACGCCCTCGGTCCCGACCCGGTCCATGGCCTGAGCCAGCATGTCGCCGATCTCGCTGTCGCCGTTGGCCGAGATGGTGCCGATCTGGGCGATCTCGGCATTCGACGAAACCTTCTTGGAGCGCCGTTGGAGGGAGGCGACGACGGCTTCCACCGCCATATCGGCGCCGCGCTTCAGATCCATGGGGTTCATCCCAGCGGCAACGGCCTTGGCGCCCTCGTGGGCGATGGCCTGGGCCAGGATGGTCGCCGTCGTGGTGCCGTCACCGGCGATGTCGTGGGTTCGGGTCGCGACCTCGCGCACCATCTGCGCGCCCATGTTCTGGAACTTGTCCTTGAGGTCGATGTCCTTGGCGACGGTGAAGCCGTCCTTGGTGATGCGTGGCGCGCCGAACGACTTGTCGAGCACGACGTTGCGGCCTTTCGGGCCGAGCGTAACCTTGACGGCGTCGGCGAGAATGTCGATGCCCTTGAGCATCGCCGCGCGCGCCGAGCCGGCAAACTTGATGTCCTTGGCGGTCATAATTAGCGGTCCTTCCTGATTTTGCGATTTGGCCTGGATAGGCGGCACTACGGCGCCCTGAATTCGAAGCCCCTAACATCGACCCTTGAAGGCGAAAGGGCACGGGAAATCTGAGGCAACCTAGAAGACTCCCATGATGTCGGACTCTTTCATGACGATAAGATCCTCGCCGTCGATCGCGATCTCGCTGCCCGACCACTTGCCGACCAGGACGCTGTCGCCGTCCTTGACCTCCAGCGGCACGAGCACGCCGCGTTCGTCGCGCGCCCCCGGCCCGACGGCCATGACTTCGCCCTGCATCGGTTTTTCCTGGGCGGTATCGGGGATGATGATGCCGCCGGAGGTTTTCTCCTCGGCGTCGACGCGGCGGATAACGACGCGGTCGTGCAAGGGCCGGAATTTCATTGTCTCTCTCCTTTGATTCATGGGGGTGCGGTGACTCAATTGGCCTTTGACTGATGTGGCCTTTGACGGCTGGGAGTGCGGGCGCGACGGAATCCGAGGCCGCGCGGAGTTGCTATCACGTCGCGCCGCGACGGGCGTTGAGTTGTATCAAAATACCGCCACGACTCGGCGTCAGAGCCGTCTTGTACAAATGTGCGCCGATTTAATCCACCCCGAGGGGTCGATTTCAACGTGGAGTAAAGGCGAGAACATCGAAATAGGAGGACTCCGCATGAACAAGGCTTCGGTTTTTCGACTCTGGTTGGCCGCCGCCTGTCTTTTCGCCGCCTGTCTTTTCGTGGCGGCGCTGTCGTCACAGGCCGAGGCGCGCAACAGCGCCGTGGCCATCAACGGACAACAGCTCAGCCAACAAGAGTTGGCGGCGCTGCAGTCCATGGTCGGACCTGTCGGCCCCGGCCACTACTGGTACGATCCCGTCTCCGGGCTCTACGGATATGCCGGTGGACCGACGGTTGGGCAGACCCTCGCCGGCTTGCGCGTCGGTGGGCGCCTGCGGGCCGATGCCTCCGGCGGCGGCACCGGCGTCTACATCAACGGGCGCGAAATCCATCCGCAGGAGTACCGCTTCCTTGCCCGACTCTATGGCCAGGTCAATCCCGGGCGCTATTGGCTGAACGCCGCCGGCATCGGCGGCTATGAAGGTGGCCCGGCGCGTTTCAACCTGCGTCAGGCCATCGCCCAGGCGCAGGCCGGCTCGGGCGGCGGCAGTGTCTACATGCCCAACAGCGGCGGGCGTTCCGGTGGCACCTATGTCGGGCGCGCCGGCGACGGCTGCCTCTATTACGGCAGCGGCAGCTACTCGGGCTCGAGCTGCTGAAGCGGGTGGTTTCGGACGGGCCTCGGGAGAGGCCCGTCCCTTCAATTGTGTGATCGGCTCTTGCCGATCCGGCACCGGACCGGCGCCGTGCCGCGATCGAAGTCACGTGTCTTCGCCGTAGTCTCTGAAAGTCTCGACCAGATGGTCGACGAAATGGCGCAGCTTGCCGGAGAGGTGACGGCTGTGCGGGTAGAGGGCATAGACGGCGCGGTCGTAGGCTTCGTAGGGCTGTAACAGGCGCACGAGGCGGCCGGCCTGGATGTCCCCCCAGACTTGGGAATACATGCAAAGCCCGATCCCCAGACCCTGGCGCACCAGGGTGGCGGTGGCTTGCGCCGTGTTGATCCGCGCCGTCTGCGTGACCGCGACCGCGCTGGTCTTGCCCGCGACCTGGAAGTCCCACTGGCCGGTCGGACTGATGCCGGTGCTGACGATGCAGTCGTGCCCGGCCAGCTCCGCGGGGGTTTGCGGCGTGCCGGCGCGCGCCAGATAATCGGGGGCGGCGCAAATCATATAGGGATAGGCGGCGATGCGGCGGGCGATCAGGCTGGAGTCCTCCAGCGCCGCCAGCCGTATGGCGACGTCGAAGCCGTCGGCGACGATGTCGACGGGGCGTTCGTCGAGTACGAGATCGATGGTGATCGCCGGGAAGCGGCGCATGAAGTCGCCGACCGCCGGCACCAGGGCGTCCTCGCCGAAGGCCCGCGAGCCGGCGACGCGCAGGCAACCACGGGGCGCCGCGTGCTGGTCGGCGACGGCCTCTTCCAGTTCGCGTAGGTCGTTGAGAAGGACCGTGCAGCGATCGTAATAGGCGGCGCCGATCTCGGTGGTGCTGAGCGAGCGCGTGGTGCGGTTGAGCAGGCGGGCGCCGAGGCGCTCTTCCAACTGGCCGACGTACTTGCTGGCCAGGGCCTTGGAGATGCCGAGGCGGCGGGCCGCGGCTGAGAAGCCGCCGGCCTCGACGACGCCGGCGAAGACCCGCATGCCGTCGATGGTATCCATGATGATTGTCCATGAATTGTTGACGATAAAACAATAATTAGATCAATTATCAACGTATGTACAAGACGCTATGTCTCTGGGGCGGTCGTTGCTTGGCCGTCGGATTTTCACACTAAGGGACAGACACCATGATCAAGCTCTACCACTTTCCGCTTTCCGGACACGCACACCGCATCCAACTCTTCCTTTCACTCATCGGCCAGCCTTTCGAACTGGTCCACGTCGACCTCGCCAAGGGTGAACAGAAGTCGGCCGACTTCCTCGCCGTCAATCCGGCCGGAAAGGTGCCCGCTATCGACGACGACGGTCACATCGTGAGCGATTCCCATGCCATCCTGGTCTATCTGGCGCTGAAGTACGCCGAGCAGAGCTGGTATCCGCGCGATGCCGTTGGTGCCGCCGAGGTGCAGCGCTGGCTCGCGACATCGGCCAGCGACATCGCGAGCGGACCGGCCAGCGCGCGCCTGGTCAACGTCTTCGGCGCCACCCTCGACCATGCCCGGGCCAAGTCCATTGCCGAGGGGCTGTTCGGCGGCATGGAGCGGCATCTGAAGGGACGCCACTTTCTGGTTGGCGACGGCCCGACCATTGCCGATGTCGCCGGCTACAGCTACATCGCCCACGCCCCCGAAGGCGACGTCTCGCTTGAACCCTATGCGAACGTGCGCGCCTGGCTGGCCCGCATCGAGGCCCTGCCGGGCTTCATCGCCATGCCCGCGACCAAGGTCGGCCTGGCGGCATAATTGTTGTTGAGTCGGGCGCGGCCGCAGGCAGTGGCGTGGGCCTTGACACCTGATCCCCGGGTCTGATCCCCGGACCTGATCCCTGGACATGATCCCTGGACCTGATCCCCGGGCAGGTCACTTGCTTGCTCGCGGGAAGGGAGACGATCCCATGTCACTGGCCGATGGTAAAACCAACGACTCGCCGTTCCATGCCGGCGAACAGGCGGTGCAGGCGCGTGTCGGTGTGCGCGACCGGGTCGAGCCCATGGGCCGCCGGGTCATCCGCGATCACATGCCGGACCAGCACCGCGAATTCTTTGCCCAG
>JAJFGM010000729.1 GCA_021776145.1 Kiloniellaceae bacterium
CAGGGCGAGGCGCGCGACGCGGTCGGGGAAATCGAGCCCCAAGCGATGCGCGACGCGGGCGCCGCGGTCGTGGCCGGCGATGGAAAAACGGCGATGTCCGAAGTGCGTCATCAAGCCCGCCATGTCGGCGGCCATGGCGCGCTTGGCATAGGGCGCATGATCGGCGGTCGCGGCCGGCTTGAAGGAGCCGCCGTAACCGCGCAGATCGGGGCAGATGACCTCGAAATCGGCCGCCAGGGTCGGTGCCAGGGCATGCCACATGGCGTGGGTCTGCGGATTGCCGTGCAGCAACAGCAGCGGCGGACCGGCGCCGCCGCGGCGCAGCCGCAAGGGCCCGCCCTCGACCTCGACCTCTAGCAGCTCGAAACCCGCAAAAAAGCTCATGACCCGTCCCCGCGACTCGGATTTTTCTCTGGTCCGGCCATGCCGGCGGCCTCTCGCGTCACCCAGTCCACGAAGGCCGCGACCTCGGGCCGCGACCTTTCCCCTTGCGGCAAGGTCAGGTAAACGGCGCCGCCCTTCGAGAAGGCCAGGTCGAGGGGCCGCAGCAAGGCGCCGTCGCGCAGCAGGGCGTCAACAATGCCACCGAAGCCAATGGCGATACCCTGCGAATCCAGGGCCGCTTGAATGACATTGCTGTAGTTGTCGAAGCCGAGCAGGCGCAGACGCGGCGACGGCGGCAGGCCGGCCTGTTCCAGCCACCATGACCAATCCTCGCCGGAGTGCGGCGCACCGTCGAGATTGAGCAGGGTGTGGTCGAGGAAATCCGCCGGACAGGTAATCGGGGCCCGCGCCGCCAGATAGGCCGGCGTGCAGAGTGGGAAGGAATCGACCTCGAAGAGTTTTCGCGCCGCGACCCCCGGCCATTGCTCGGGACGGTCGCCATAACGCAGGCCAACGTCGTAGGTCTGCTTCATGCTGCGAAGCGGCTCGTCGGAGACGTTGACGCGGAGTTCGACCTGCGGGTTGCCATCGCGAAAGCGCGGCAGACGCGGCGTCAGCCAGTAGCTGGCGATGGCGACGGTGGCGGTAATCGCAATCCGCTTCGTCGCCTTGGCGCCGCGGATTCCCTCGGCCGCACGCGCCACGCCTCGCAGGCTCTGTCGCACGCTGAGGTAAAATTCCTCGCCCTCGCGGGTCAGTTCCAGGGCGCGGTACAGGCGTAAAAAGAGCTTGGCCCCGAGGTGATCCTCGAGCAGGCGGATCTGCCGGCTGACGGCCTCGCGCGAGACGCGCAGTTCCTGTCCGGCCTTGGTGAAGCTGAGGTGCCGTGCCGCGGCCTCGAAGGCGACGAGGCTGTTGAGCGGCGGCAGTTGGAAGCGCAGGTCTCGCATGAAGAAATTGTTACGCTAATGGGAGACTTTTTCAAGTTTACCGGCAGACCGCCGCCGGTGTTTTCTGCGACGCGCCACAAACCAGCGCGGCAAACAGCGGGCCACGATCACGGGGCCACGATCACTGGAGAACATCACAATGCAGCCACGAAACATCGAGACCGCATTTCGCCAGGCCATGTCACGATTGGCCGGAACGGTCTGTCTGGTCACTAGTGGCGATAGCGACGGCGCGCCGCAAGGCATCGCCGCGACCTCGGTGGTTTCGGTGTCGATGGCGCCGCCATCGCTGTTGGTCTGCATCTACAGCAGATCGTCGCTCAGCACGGCGATCGCGGCGCGCGGCGGGTTCTGCGTCAACCTCCTGGCCAACCGGGATCGCCAGCTTTGCGAGGCCTTTGGCGACGCCGCCCGCAAGGACGAGCGCTTCCAGGCCGGCGCCTGGGCCAGGCGCGGCGACCTGCCCTATCTGCGCGATGCCCAGGCGGCGATCTTCTGCGGCCTGGCCCAGACGGTCGGCCACGGCAGCCACAAGATCTTCATCGGCAATGTCGCAGAGGTGATCGCCCCCGAGGCGGCCCGCCAGCCGCTGATCTATTTCAACCGCGGCTACGCCACCTGCGCGCGCCGCGCATCCCCCGCGCATGTCTGATCTAGTCCAGAGTCTGATCAAGACCTGACCGGACGCAAAAGGAGACATCTCATGAGGTTCAACCTGGTCATCAACCTGGAGCGCCTGTCGCCCGACGACGACATGCGCGACATCGCGCGCCACACCACCGAGATGGTGCAGATGGCCGATCGCGGCGGTTTCGATATCGTCTGGGCGGCCGAGCATCACGCCATCGAAATGACCATCGCGCCCGGACCCTTCCAGCTGCTCGCCCACTGGGCGGCGCACACCTCACGCATCCGCCTCGGCACGGGGGTGGTCGTCGCGCCCTATTGGCACCCGGTGAAGCTGGCCGGCGAAGTGGCGATGATCGACTTGCTGTCCGATGGCCGATTCGAGTTCGGCATCGGCAAGGGTGCCTATCAGCGCGAATTCGACCGCCTTGCCGACGGCAAGCCCCAGAACCTCGGCGTGCCGATGATGCTGGAGATGCTGCCGGCCCTGAAGGCCCTGTGGCAGGGCGACTACGCCCACGACGGCGAATACTGGTCCTTCCCCAAGACCACCGCCTGCCCGAAGCCGCTGCAGAGGCCGCATCCGCCGATCTGGGTCGCGGCGCGCGATGCCGGGACCTTCGACGCCGCGGTCAAGGAGGGCTACGACATCATGACCTGGGCCCTGACCCGGCCCTTCGCCGAGGTCGAGGCCTACATGGGCCACTTCGAAACGGCCCTGGCGAACAATCCGCGGGTCAAGCGGCCACGCTTCATGACCATGCGCCACGCCGGCATCTACGAACGGCCGGCGGACGCGGTGCCCTTCATCGCGGCAATCCAGCGGCAGGGCCGGCAGTTCGAAAACCTTTTCCGCAACCTCGCCCCCGTCATCGACGGCTTCCCCCAGGACCCCGACCCCGCCCTGCTCGGCAATCAGGGCGAATACACGCCCGACAAACTGACAGAGAACCTGATCCTCGGCACGCCGGACCACGCAATCGAGAAGCTCCGGCGCTACGCGGCCCTGGGTATCGACTACTTCTGTTACAACGCCAGCTACGGCCTGCCGCTGGCCGAGCAGAAGAAATCCCTGCGGCTCTTCATCGACGAGGTCATGCCGGCCTTCCAGGAACCCGCGGTCAGGGCGGCTGAATAGAGTTCTTCAAATATCCAGTACGACGGGGCCCGAGCCGCCGCGCGGCGTGGCGCAGCAGATCAGGATTTCGCCGTCTTCGGGCGGGGTCAGCGGCGGCTCCAGATAGTCGACGGCGCCGGAGCGCAGCGGCACGGCACAGGTGCCGCAAAGGCCGGAGCGACAGCTAAAGGCCGGGCTCAGACCCTCCTGTTCGGCGAGATCAAGCAGACTGCCGCGCGACGGATCCCATGACACCTTGCGGACCGCCTTGGCAAAGGTGACGTCCACCGGATCCCCCGACGGGGCCTCCGCTTGGGCATCGCCCGTGCTTGGTCCCTTGAGCACCGTCGCCGGGCCGAAGGCTTCGTAATGCAGGCGCGCCTCGGGCACGCCGATGCCACGCAGCGCGCCATAGAGATCTTGCATGAAACCCTGCGGGCCGCAGAGGTAAAATTCGTAGTCGTCGAGCGGCAGCAGCGTCTGCAGCAGCGCCAAGTCGATGTGCCCCTCGCTGTCGTGGGTGACGCCCAGTTCGTCGCCGCCGCCGGGGCGGCTGAAGCGGGTGTGCAGGGTCAGCGAGTCCCGCGCCGCGGCCAGGCCGCGGACATGCGCGCCAAAGGCCAGGGCCGCGCCGTTGCGGGCGCCGTGCAGGAACCAGACCGGCCGGTGGAAACGCGTGCGCGCGCCTTCGCGCACCACGTGGTTGAGCATGGCGATCATCGGCGTGATGCCCACACCGGCGGAGATCAGGACCAGCGGCCGCTGGCTGTCATCGAGCGCGAACTTGCCGCGCGGCCCCATCGCCTGGATCTCGTCGCCGGGCTTGAGGTGGTCGTGAAAATGACTGGAGACGCGCCCCGGCGGGTTACCGCCTTCGCGCTTGATGGAAAGCCGGTAGTGGTCGCCACCCGGCGCATCGGACAGGGTATAGGTCCGCGTCAGCGCCGTGCCTTCGCCGGCCGGGGAGAGTTTCACCGGCAGGAACTGGCCCGGCCGGTAATCCGGCAAAGCGGCGCCGTCCCCGGGTTTGAGAAAAAACGACGAGATCTCGTCGCTTTCAGCCACCACCCTGTCGACGACCAGGCTGCGATAGCTGTTGCGCGCCGCCTCGGCCGAGAGGGTCTCGTCCATCTGCCGCCAGTTGCCGGTCGCATCCAGCGCCGGCGAATAGGCCTCGAAATCCCAACGCAGGGGCAGCGCCGCCGGTAAGAGGATGGTTTCCCGCAGCCGGAAGCGAACGAATCGCTCGGCACCGGCGAAGGCCGCGACTTCCGGGCCGTCCCAAGTCACCCGCGCCTCTCCGGTGGCGTAAAGCAGATCGCCGCTTTCGAAGTCGACGAACAGCAGGCCGGCTCTGGGATCGAGTTCCAGATTGCCCAGGGTGTTGAACATGAAGTTGCCAACGAATTCGGGCCAGACCAGGGTCGTCTCGTCCTCGAGCCGGACAAAACCTGGCTTGCCGCCGCGATTGGAGACATCGACACCGTTCGACGCGGCCGCGCCCTTGGGCCCCTGGGTGGCGATGAAAAAAGTGTCGGCGGTGGCGATCAGGCGCTGCGCGTCGGTGTCGAATTGCGCGCCGCGCCGAGGCGCCGCCGCCTGTCCCGGGCCTTGCCGAAATTCGAACTGGCGTTTCTGGATGTATTGCGGGCAGGCGCCGAAGCTCTGATCGACCGTCACCTCGATACCATCGGCGGCGATGGCCGTCACGCGCCCGTTCATGCGGTTGCGCCGGCGGCTGTGAAATTCGATGCCAAGCAGTCCGACAGCGGTGTCGAGCCCAATCGCTTGGGTCAGAGGATCGCCGACCGGCGGATGCGCGCTGATTGCAAGTCGGCGGGCGTCGGGCGCAGCAACGAAGCCCGGCGCGCCGGCGCGAATCGAGGCCCAGGGCCTGCCCTCGGCGTCGGTCGCGCCG
>JAJFGM010000730.1 GCA_021776145.1 Kiloniellaceae bacterium
GGTCGTCTTCTGCACACCCGTCGGTGCCAACGATGCGGTCGCCGCCGCCATCGGTCCGCATCTCTCTCCCGGATGCACCGTCAGCGACGTCGGTTCGGTCAAGCAGGCTGTGATCCGCGATATCGGTCCGCACCTGCCGTCCGGTGTGCACCTGGTCCCCGGGCACCCCATCGCCGGGACTGAATCCAGCGGCCCGGCGGCCGGATTCGCGGAGCTTTTCGATGGCCGCTGGTGCATCTTGACGCCGCCGCCGGGGTGCGATCCCGCGGCGCTAGTGAAGGTCGAAGAATTGTGGCGGCGCTGCGGATCGATGGTCGAGGTTATGGAAGCCTCGCATCACGACAAGGTCCTGGCGATTACGTCGCATTTGCCGCACCTCATTGCCTACAGCATCGTCGGCACGGCGACCGATCTCGAAGCCAGTGCGCGGGCCGAAGTGGTGAAGTTCTCGGCTGGCGGGTTTCGCGACTTCACCCGTATCGCGGCTTCCGATCCGGTGATGTGGCGCGATATTTTCCTTAACAACCGCGAATCCGTTTTGGAAATGCTGCAGCGCTTCACTGAAGATATCACCGCCTTGCAGCGGGCGGTGCGATGGGGCGAAGGCGAGGTGCTGGAATCGCTGTTCCGTCGCACCCGCGAGATCCGCCGTGGCATTGTCGACGCGCACCAGGCCGGGTCGTTCGACGCGCGCGAACCGGAACAGCTCAAAAAAGCGGTGGCAGGCGAAGCAGAGGCACAGGCCCGAGGAACAGACGCCCATCGCGAAGAGTGACCGGCAGCTCGATCACCGAGCGCCCGGCGATTTGGCGCCGTTTGCCGAGCGCCATCAGGGCCAAGCGGACGCCAAGGCCGGCTTCCGGCTTGAGCACACCCAATTCGACGAGGGTATCGACGGTGTTGCCGGCACCGCTGACCAGCGCGGTCAACTGCCCGGCCGGGCGCAGCTGAGCGTCCAACCTTAGTTCTCCGTCGGCCCGCAGCTCTAATTGGCCCCAAACAAGATGGGCATTGCGGATCAGGAGGTGGCCACCGCTATCACGCCAGGCCGGCAGGCTCTTGCGCGGTTCTCCCGCCGGCAGGTTGCCCAGCAGCGTGGTTTCGATCGATAGTTTTTCGACCCTGTCGCCAAAGGGGTGTCCCTTGCCTTGCGGCAGGGCGATGCCGTTGGCGGTGGTCGTGAGATCGAGCCCCGGCAGGTTTCCGGCGCCACCGGCGGGCACCGGCGCGATGCTGCCGCTGAAGGCGTCGAGGCGAAGCGGCAAGAGTTTTTCGGCGGTGATTTCGATGTTGGCCAGGTCGACCTGCGCGCGCTTCACCGCTCCGCCCGGTTTTAACTCGATACGCGCGCGCGCCGCGGCGGCCGTCACAGCTCCGCGCAGCACCCGGTCGGCGTGCGCCGCCTGAAAGCGGTGGGCACCAGGGAAATCAATGTCGATGGTAAAGGGGTCGAAAAGCGAGGCGGCGCCGGTCAGCGCCGGTCCGGTCCAGTCCCAGTTGCGTGGCGAGTCGATGTGAGGTGCCAGGATTTGCACCCGCAGGCGATCCGGGTAACCGGTGATTTCCGGGCCCTGGTACTCGACGGCATAACCCTTTTCCTGCTGCGCGCGGCGCCAGTCGTCGATGCCGGTCGACAGCTGCTCGGCGGCGTGCATCCAAAAGATCGAAAGCGCGGCAAACAAAACCGCGGCGGCGACGAGGACAAGAAGCAGATTGCGGCGGTGACGCAGGACGGAAACCCCTTTCATGGCTCTTCGCGCCGAGAATCGCGGCCGAGGACATTAGATGTCCCGATTCCGGAAAATGCCGCAACGATATTCGAACGCGCGCGATCCGCAAGATTGCACGGCCGATCGCATGCTGGCCCCTTGTGTCGGCGAGTACCGTCGATAGACTGCGCCTCGCGCTTCACCGCCGACGCTGACCCAACGGCACCATGGTCGCAGCCCCGATGTTCACGGATTCCAAATGAGCGGGCGCAAGCAACGAAAGAGCAAAACGGCAGCCGAAAAACCGCGCCTGATCCTGCCACCTGGCCAGGATTTCTGGGTTTTCGGCTACGGGTCTCTGATGTGGCATCCCGGGTTTCCGCATGTCGAGGTCCGCGTCGGCCATCTCTTTGGCTACCATCGACGCTTCTGCGTCTATTCCCACCGCTACAGGGGGACGCCGCAATCGCCTGGGCTGGTCTTCGGGCTCGATCGTGGTGGCTCCTGTCGCGGTTTGGTGTTCCGCGTTCCCGTTGGCGAGGGGGAAGAGGCCATGGCCTATCTGTACGAACGCGAGATGGTGACCGGCGTCTACAATCCGAGCTGGGTCACGGTCAAAACCGAACAGGGAACGGTCACCTGCGCGACCTTCGTCGTCGATCAGAGCCACGAACAGTACACGGGCCGGCTGAGCCATGAAGCGGTCGCCGATTATGTAAGCCAGGGACAAGGTAATCGCGGCAGCTGTCAGCAGTATCTGGAGAACACCATTCACCACCTCGAGGCCCTGGGGCTGGGCGACTCGATGCTCGATCACCTGCTGTCTTTGGTCAAACAGCGCCGCGGACGCGGGCAATAACTTGCGTCGGCACCGGTGCAGCGGAAGGGCCAGGCCGTCGGCGCGCTGCCTCAGACGCAGCGTGAATAGGCACAGGAAGTACAGAGGTCGCAGCCTTCCTGATGCACCAGTGCGGCCGCGCCGCATTTCGGGCATTGTTGAAAGGCGTGACCGCCAGCCGCCGTCTCGCCTAGATTGACGACCTGGCGTTCGTTCCGGTCCTGCGGCTCGGAGCGTGCCGGCAGGAAACCGGTTTCAACCATGTGGTTTTCGATGACCTGGCCGATCGCCGCCAACAGCGACGGGATGTACCTGCCGCCCATCCAGGCGCCGCCGCGCGGGTCGAAAACAGCCTTCAATTCCTCGACGACGAACGAGACGTCGCCGCCACGGCGAAAGACCGCGGAGATCATCCGCGTCAGAGCCAGCGTCCAGGCGTAGTGCTCCATATTCTTGGAGTTGATGAATATCTCGAAGGGCCGGCGGCGGCCTTCCTGGATGATGTCGTTCAAGGTGATGTAGATGGCGTGGTTGCTTTCCGGCCAGCGCAGTTTGTAGGTGTGGCCGGGCAGGGCTTCGGGACGATCCAGGGGTTCGGTCATATAGACCACTTCGGCTGCGCCCGTTGCCGCACGCGCCGCTGCTTCAGCGGCCCGCACGATGCCTTGCGCCGTGCCGTCGGATTGTTGCGGCGGCGCCTGGGCGGCGCGCGTCTCAAGCACCGAGCCGGTAATCTCGTTCGGGCGGAAAGTGGTGCAACCCTTGCAGCCGAGATCGTAGGCCTGGGCGTAAATGTCCTTGAAGGTCTCGAAGGCGATATCGCTTGGCAGGTTGATGGTTTTCGATACCGAGGAGTCGATGTAACGCTGCACGCAGGCCTGCATGGCGAGATGCGCGCCCGGTTCCAATGTCTGGGCGCTGACGAAACTTTCGGGCAGCGCGGCGTCCTCGCCTTTGAGGTGGCGGAACAGGCGATAGGCGTAGTCCGACACCTCTTCTTGGCTGGCGCTGCCGTCGGGCTGCAGGATGCGACGTTTGTAGGTAAAGCTGAAGACCGGCTCCAGGCCGGATGAGACATTATCGGCCAGCAGCGAGATCGTGCCGGTCGGTGCGATCGAGGTCACCAGGGCGTTGCGCATGCCTTTGGTCTGAATGGTCCGGCGCAGCTTCTCATCGAGTTCGGAAAGGCTTTCTCCGGCGAGATAGGCCTCGGCATCGTAGAGCGGGAAGCTGCCCTTTTCGGCCGCCAGGTCGGCCGAGGCCAGGTAGGCGGCGCGCTGTAGAGTCCGCATCCATTGCTCGGTCAGCGCAATGGCTTCGGCGCTGCCGTAGCGCACGCCGCAGAAGATCAGCGCGTCGGCGAGGCCAGTGACGCCGAGGCCGATTCGGCGTTTCGCCATGGCTTCGTGGCGTTGCTGCGGCAGTGGGTAGCGCGAGACATCGATGGCATTGTCGAGCAGACGCACGGCGATTTTGGTCAGGGACTGGAGTTTGCCGACGTCCAGCGCCGCACCGTCCTCGAAGGGTCGCTCCACCAGGCGTGCAAGATTGATCGATCCGAGCAGGCAGGCTCCATAGGGCGGCAGCGGCTGCTCGCCGCACGGATTGGTCGCGTCGATGGTTTCGCAATAGTAGAGGTTGTTGCGGCGATTGATGCGGTCGATGAAAATCACACCCGGCTCGGCATAGGCGTAGGTCGCCTGCATGATGGAGTCCCACAGGGCGCGGGCCTCGACGACGCGGTAGGTGGTGCCGTCGAATTTCAGTTCCCAGGGTGCGTCTTCGCGCACCGCCTCCATGAAGGCATCGGTCACCAGAACCGAAAGGTTGAACATGCGCAGACGCTGCGGCTCGCGCTTGGCCGAGATGAAATCCTCGATGTCGGGATGATCGCAGGCCAGGGTCGCCATCATCGCGCCGCGGCGCGCGCCGGCGCTCATGATGGTGCGGCACATGGCATCCCACACGTCCATGAAGCTCAAGGGACCCGAGGCGTCGGCGCCAATACCACGCTCCGGCGCGCCGCGCGGACGCAGGCTCGTACAATCGTAGCCGATGCCGCCGCCCTGCTGCAGGGTCAGCGAGGCCTCTTTCAAATGCTCGAAGATACCGCCCATGTCATCGGGGATGCGGCCCATGACGAAACAGTTGAAAAGCGTGACCGTGCGATGGCTGCCGGCACCGGCGTGTATGCGCCCGGCCGGCAAGAACTGGAAGTCTACCAGGGCGCCGTAGAAAATCTCTTCCCACTTTGCCGGCTCGGCTTCAGGCTCGGCCAGTGTCTTGGCAATGCGTCTCCAGGTGTCCTCGATCGATTTGTCGATCGGGGCGCCATTGTCCGCTTTCATGCGGTACTTCATGTCCCAGATTTGCTGGGAGAGTTTCGAAAGCGTTGGCATCAAACCGGCCCTATCCACCTTCGTCCGCAAGGTCGCAGGCTTGCGATGGCGATGAGCCCGACACTATGCCGACCCGGGGGTTAAGGTCAAGGAATCGTTCAGGGTTTGTTCCAAACCCCAAACCGCATTACATTTGACCGCATCACCATTCCCTCAATCGGACCGCCGCTCGCGGCTCCAACCGAGCGGATGCGGCATCAGGGCGCGCCCGGCAAGGCGGCGTTACCGGTTTCGATGGATTCTTGCAGGAGCGCGAGAAATGTCCTGCGATCGAGGCCTGGCGCGATGGGCGGCAGGACCTGCAGGACGATCGTCCCGGGTTGTTTGAGGAAGGCGCCCTTCGGCCAAAAATGTCCGGAATTAAGGACGACCGGAGCGACCGGTACCTTGAGCTGGCCGTAGAGCGCGGCGACACCCGGGTGGTAGGGCGCGGTTTGTCCCGGCCGCACTCGCGTGCCTTCGGGGAAAATGATCAATTTGCGGCCGGTGGCGAGGATCTCCCGCGCCTCGCGCACCATTTTCTTAAGGGCCTGGGCACCGCCAGCGCGGTTGATGGCGATGACGCGCGAGTGGTTGACGAACCAACCGTACAGCGGGATCCACGTG
>JAJFGM010000074.1 GCA_021776145.1 Kiloniellaceae bacterium
AAGGACCGTGTCCTTGCCAGAGACGTGCAGTTCGATCCCGTGACCGACATACCGATCCACGTCGACTTCCTGCGGGTTTCGGCTTCGACTTCGGTGACTGTCGAGGTTCCCGTGGTCTTCCTCAACGAAGAGACTTGCGAGGGCTTGGTCAAGGGCGGCGTCCTCAACATCGTGCGCCACGAGATCGAACTGGCCTGTCGCGCCGATGCCATCCCGCAACAGATCGAAATCGACCTGAGCGGGCTGGAAATCGGCGACGGTGTCCACATCTCGATGGTCACCTTGCCCGACGGCGTTGAGCCGACCATCACCGACCGCGATTTCACCATCGCCACCATCGCTGCGCCGAAGCTGGCCGTCGAAGAAGCTGAAGACGAGGAAGGCGAAGAGGGCGAGGTCGTGGAAGGCGAAGAGGGCGAGACCGCCGAAGAAGGAGACAGCGCGGAGGCGAGCGAGGACTAACGCCTCGCGCCGCCGGCTGGTTGGATTGCCATGCTGCTCATCGCCGGCCTTGGGAATCCGGGCAAGCGTTACGCCCGCCACCGCCATAACATCGGGTTCATGGTGGCGGACGAAATCGTCCGCCACCATGGCTTTGGGCCGTGGCGGCAGCGCTTCCAGTCCGAGGTTTCCGAGGGCCATCTAGGCGGCGAGAAGATCCTCGTCCTCAAGCCGCAGACCTATATGAACGAGTCGGGTCAGGCGCTGAGCGAAGCCCTGCGCTTCTACAAACTGGAGCCGGAAGACGTCATCGCCATGCATGACGAGCTCGATCTGGCACCCGCCAAGGTGCGGGTCAAGCGCGGCGGCGGCGCCGGAGGGCACAATGGATTGCGTTCGCTGGACTCCCATATCGGCAGGTCCTATCGGCGGATTCGCCTCGGCATCGGCCACCCCGGCGACAGGGATCTGGTGCACGGCTACGTGCTGCACGACTTCGCCAAATCGGAAGAGGCCTGGGTGGAGAAACTCTGCGACGCCGTCGCCAAGGAATTTCCGCGGCTGGTCGAGGGCGACGACGCCGGCTTCATGTCGCGGATCGCCCACATCATGAACCCGCCGCGGAAAAAGGGCGTGAAGTCCGATAGCAAGGACGCGGCAAAAAAGGACGTTGCTCCGCAGCCGGGCAAAACTCAGCGCACCGAAAATCAGACGGCCGACCCTCTGGCCACGGACTCGGAAGGCCCCATCGCCGCGGCCCTGCGCGCCCTCGGCCTCGGCGCCAAACGCCGTTAGCCAAACGCCGTCAATCGATGCGGCGGTTCAGCCGCCGACCCAGAAGGCCTTCTCCAGATCCGTGAATTCGCTGGCCGGGCCCTCGAACTTGTTGCGGCCCAGCTCCAGGACATAGACGTAGTCGGCGATCTTCAGGGCTTGGCGGATTTCCTGGTCGACGATCAGGATGGTGATATCGTCGCGCTCGGTCAGCGCCGTCAGCATCTCGTAGACTTCCTCGGCGAGCATTTTCGAGAGGCCCGCGGTCGGCTCGTCAATCAACAGCACCTTGGGCTCCGCCATCAGCGTACGGCCGATTTCGACTTGGCGCTGCTGGCCGCCGGAGAGTTCGCCGGTGATCTGCTTACGTTTGTCGCGCAGAACCGGAAAACGCTCGTAGTTGGCCTCGATCTTGGCGCGCACCTGCTTCTTGTCGCGGCGGAAGGTCCAGCCGCCGAGTTCGAGGTTTTCCTCGACCGTCATGTCCTTGAAAACGCCGGGCTGCTGCGGAATGTAGGCCAGGCCCTTGAGGATGCGGTTGTAGGTCGGCACATCGAGGATGTCTTCGCCCTGCAACAGGATTTCGCCGGCGTTGGGGCGCAGGAACCCGAAAACTGCCTTCAGCGCCGTCGACTTGCCGACACCGTTGGCGCCGAGGATGGCGGTGATCTGGTTCTTGCGCGCCGTGATGTTGAGATCCATCAGGATATTGAGGTCTTTGTAATAGCCGACGTCGAGACCCTTGATCTCGAGCATCGCCGGAAGTTCGGCGGCGGTTTCACTCATGACCGCGCACTCCCCTCTCCCGCCTCGTCCTCATCGGCCCCAAGATAGGCCTCGATCACCAGGGGGTCGCGCTTGACATCGTCGGGCTCGCCATCGGCGATGAGGTCGCCATAATTGAGCACCAGCAGGCGCCGACACAGGGTGAAGATAGAATCCATCTGGTGGCTGATCAGGATGATCGCCTTGCCCTCGTCGTTGACCCTCCCGATGTAGCGGTAGATCACCTCCATGAGCCGCGGATGCACGCCGGCGAAGGGCTCATCCAGAATGATCACCTCGGGGTCGAGCATCAGCAGGCGGCCGAGTTCGAGCAGCTTCTGCTGACCGCCGGACAAGGCCTGGGCATATTCGTTGCGCAGGTGATCCAGCGTCAGGAACTCGAGCACCTCCATCGCCGTCTCTTCGATCTCGGCGCGGCTGTGGCCGCGGCTCAAGGCAAGGGCCGGCACATAGAGGTTTTCCAGCACCGTCATGCGGCGGAACGAACGGGTCACCTGAAAGGTCCGGCCGAGGCCGGCGCGGGCCACTTCATAAGGCTGCAACTGGTCGATACGCTGGCCGTCGAGGTAGACCGTTCCGCTGTTGGGCGTGATCGCGCCATCGAGAATGTTGGTCAGCGTCGTCTTGCCGGCGCCGTTGGGACCGATGAGGCCGATCAACTCCGGCCCCTGGACCTTGAAGGAGACGTCCTTGAGGACGTGCAGGCCGCCAAAGCGCTTGTTGAGGTTCGTCACCACCAGTTCGATCATGACGGCTTCTCCGCCCCGTCCGACCCATCCGTGGCCGACCCGCGCTTGGCCACCGTCTCGGCGCCGACATGGCCGCGCATGAAGTATTCGATGACCGGCGCGATCAGCCCGTTGCGGGCGAAACGCAGGGTCAGCATCAACAACACACCAAAGACCACCAGCCGCCAGATCGTCATGTCGATCGTAACGGGGCCGAACTGGAAGGAGTTGCGCAGCAGCTCGAGCACGATTTCGATGACGATCGCGCCGATCGCCGCGGCAACGAAGTTCTCGACCCCGCCGATGACCGCCATGGCAACGACCAGGCTCATCTGCAGGATCATCAGGTTGTTGGGCGTGATGATGCGGATGTAGTGCGCCATCACGGCG
>JAJFGM010000731.1 GCA_021776145.1 Kiloniellaceae bacterium
GGGCGTGCGTACGATTACGCTGAATCGGCCCGAACGCCTCAACGCCATGAACCGTCGGTTGATCGATGACGTCGCCGGCGCTTTCGACGATGCCAACAAAGATCCGGCGACCCGCGCCATCCTCTTCACCGGGGCCGGCCGGGCCTTCTGCGCCGGTGACGACCGTCACGAGCATGTGCATCCGGAAACCGAGGCCGAAGCGCGCGACCTGGTGGACGCCATCCAGCGCGCCACCCGGGCCATAGTCTTCGGCGACAAGCCGGTCGTCGGAGCGATCAACGGCTGGGCCGTCGGCGGCGGCTTCGAGTGGGCCATCAATTGTGATTTTCCGATCTGGGGCGAAAGCGCCAAGGGTTTCTTCCCGGAAGTCTCCCTCAATCTCTTTGTCACCGGCGCGGTGACCTCGTTGCTGCCGGCCCTGGCCGGCCTCGCCAAGGCACGCGAGATGCTGTTTCTCGGCGAGCGCTACACAGCCGCCGAACTGGCCGAGACCGGCGTTGCCTGGCGCGTGGTCGACGACGCGCGGCTGCTGTCGGAGGCAGGGGACGTTGCCCGCCGCTTGAGCGCCCTGCCGCCGCTTTCGTCGCGGGCGATGAAGCGAGTCCTGATGCAGACCGCCGCAGGGGATCTCGAGCAGGCCCTGCAACTGGAAACCGAAGCGACGGTTGCCGGGTTCCTCGATCCGCAAACGACCGAGCGATTGAAGGATTTTTAGTGTGATTCAAATGGTTAGTGCCCTGAGTCTGAAATTCAAGCACCTGAATTTCAGACTCAGGGCACTAACAAGCCACATCTCAATCGACAGTCGATTTTTCCGACCCTAATTCACCCTTCTGAAGCCAGCTTCGCGCCTTTCTGGGCCCCTCGGTGATTCCATATCAAGCTGCATTGATCCAGGTCAATGGCGCCTGACGAGCCATCGCGCAGCATTTCCGCGCGAAGCATCGCCAATCAATGCTCGGCGGGCTCCGGCTCGGTTCAGTCAGACACAGGAAGGTCGAACCATGGGTCAGTTAGACCAGTCGGCGCTGGTGCGCGCGCCGCACCGCACAAAGGCCGGCGAAACGCGAACGGCAGCGTTGCATAGGAAGGACGGGCTGGCCGCGGGTGTTTTGCCGCCCTTGCCGCCGGTTCCGTTGCGGAATCTTCGTGCCAAGCGTGTTGTCGATCTGGCGTTCGGTGTGCCGGCACTGCTTCTGGCGGCGCCGCTCCTGGCCGCGATCTGGGTGGCCTACAAGGCGAGTGCCCTGGTGCTGCCGCGGGATCGTGGCCCGGTGCTGCACAAGGTCTATCGCCACGGCGGATTGCGCGTGATACCGCTCTACAAGATCCGCGTTTCACGCTTTGCCGACCTGCGGGCAAAAGCCGCGGCTCTGGGACCCGAAGCGATCCATGACATGCTGCGCTACCTGCCCGAGCATGAGAGTCAATTGCTGGCGCGGCGGCCGGAATTCCTGGTCGAGGACGGTGGCAAGACCCCGACCCTGGTCGGAGCCATGCTCAAGGCCTTTTATCTCGACGAACTGCCGCAGATCTTCAACGTCGTTGCCGGTGACATGTCGCTGGTTGGGCCACGGCCCCTCGGTTTCCGAGCCAAGCGCGTGCGTCCCGATGCCCAGGGCCGCATCAATTGCAGCGGGCATCTCCGCGACTACCGTCACCGCAACCTGCTTCCCGGCGGCTTGACCGGGTACTATCAGATCAACAAGTCCGTCCGTGCCAAGCGGGACTACGCGACCTTCGTGCTCGAGGGGATCGATCTGGATCGCGACTACTACCGGTTCATGCTGCAAGCCACGCCCCGGCAAGTCGTCAAGCGCGACCTTTGGGTGGTCTGGCGCACTTTTGCCGTCGTCGCACGGCACGAAGGGGTCTAGAACAAGTTCAGGCCCGCGGTGGCGGTTTGATTTGGACTGTTCGGTCGCCAAGCACGGCTCCCTCTATCGTGTCACTCGTGAGCAGGCGATAGAGCGCCTCGCCGGCCTCGCCGACATGACGGCGGAGGATGGCGACAGCCTCGCTTTCGTCGCGTCGCCGGCAGGCCTCGAGCAGGGCGCGGTGTTCACGGTGTGAGCGCTCGGCGTAGTCGAGCCGCTTCACCGTCAAGCGCAGGTAGCGGTCCGCCAGGCCATTGAGGCTGGCGATGTGGGCCAGCAGGCGCGGCCGGTCGCAAGGCTGATAGAGCGTCGCATGAAAGGCCTTGTTGAGTTCGCCGAAATCCCTGAGCGACGAGGCTTCGGCCTGGGCCTGGATGGCCTCGGCGCGGGCAATCTGGGCGTTGCTGAGTTCGGGAATCGCCAGGCGCAGCGCCAGGGTCTCGGCGGCGACGCGCATTTCGTAGATCTCGCGCAGCTCTTCGGT
Organism: Kiloniellaceae bacterium; assembly: GCA_021776145.1. Classification (GTDB taxonomy): domain Bacteria; phylum Pseudomonadota; class Alphaproteobacteria; order Kiloniellales; family Kiloniellaceae; genus JAJFGM01. The sequence goes on from JAJFGM010000731.1 coordinate 2,362, forward strand.
GTCGAGCGCCGCGACGATGGCGCCCTTGTTGGGTTGCAGCGCGACCAGGCCTTCGCTTTCCAGCAGGCGCAAGGCTTCGCGCACCGGCATGCGGCTGGTCGAAAAGCGCGCGGCGAGGCGCTCCTGGCGCAGCGGCGCGCCGGCGGCAAGGTGGCCGGCGATGATATCCTCGCGCAAGGCAGCGGCAATCGTGGCGGCCTGTTCGCCGCTGCGCCTGTCTTTGCGTGCCGTCGCCGAATCCATCCCTACCCTTCTCCCGAGATCTCTACTTAACGCGTCGTTCGGCTTGACGACAAGCGTTGAAAGTATCCAATATGAAATATTGGATCCAAAAAGGAGTTGCGGTCATGACGGTATCGAGACTGCGGGAGATCCCCGGCATCGGGGTCGACAAGATGGGCAACGCCGCCGACGCCGCGGGCGACAGAGAAATGCTGCGCCTGGAGAACCTCGATACCGACATCCCGCCGCCAGCGGCGGCGATCGAGGCGACCCTGGCCGCCGTCACCCGCGACGATGCCAACAGCTATCTGCCGTTTCTCGGCATCGAGGCCTTGCGCCGGGCGGCCGCCGCGCGGGTTGGCGCCGACAGTGGCGTGGCCTACGACTGGCGCAGCCAATGCGTGATCTCCGCCGGCGGCCTCTCGGGCATCCTCACCGCCTTGCTTGCCTTGGTAGAGCCGGGCGACGAGGTGATCATCACCGACCCGGCCTACGCCGGCCTGCTCAACCGTATTCGTCTCGCCGGCGCCGTGCCGCGCCTGGTGCCGCTGTTGGTCGTCGACGGCGGCTGGCGGCTCGACCTCGAAGCCCTGGCCGCCGCGGCCGGTGCCAAGACCAGGGTCATTTTGACCATGAGCCCCTCCATGCCCTCGGGGGTCGTGCATACAAAGGAAGAGTGGCAGGCCGTCGCCGCGGTCGCGCAAGGAACCGGGGCCTGGATCCTGCACGACGCGGCCATGCAGCGGCTGCTCTACAGCGACCGGCCGGCATTACATCCCGCCGGGCTCGATGGCTTGGCGGACAAGACCATCAGTGTCGGCAGTGTCTCCAAGGAATACCGCATGATCGGCTGGCGGGTCGGCTGGGTCGTCGGGCCGCGGGGCATCATGGATGACATCGCCCTGGCCAGCCTCAGCAACGTCGTCTGCCAGGTCGGCATCGCCATGCCCGGCGCGGCGGCGGCGCTGACGGCGGAAGACGATGGGATCGTCGCGGCCGTTGCCGATTGGAAATCGCGCCGCGACCTCATCCTCGACGAACTCGCCGACCTGCCGGTGGTGCGTCCCGACGGTGGCTGGTCGCTACTCATCGACACCGCGGCCCTCGGCATGGACCCCGCCCAGGCCTCGCAACGGCTTTTCGACAAGGGCCGCATCGCCGCCACGCCGATGACCGGCTGGGGCGACGCGGAGCGCGCCGGCCGTTACCTGCGCTTCGTTTTCGCAAATGAGCCGGTGGAACGTTTGCGTGGCATAAGGGAACGGCTGCGCGCTGGCTGGGGTTTGTAAGCCTGGCCAAGATCGTTGCGCCGCCGGTGGCCGCCGCGATTCCTGCGTTTCACCTCGATTCTCTCAAAAAAAGCCAAACAATCGGCCGTATTGTCGTCTAAAATGCGATAATTGGAGGAGGCGACGATGCACGCGGTCGATGACATGACGATCTTCATCCGGGTGGTCGACCGGCAGGGTTTTTCGGCTGCCGGCCGCCAGCTGCGCATGACGACGGCGGTGGTCTCGAGTCGCATCGCCAAGCTGGAACAGCGCCTGGGGGTGCGGCTGCTGAACCGCACCACGCGCCGTGTCGGGCCGACCGAGGACGGCAAGATCTATTACGAACATTGTCGCAAGGTGCGGGCCGAAATCGACGCCGTCGAACAGACCCTGGCCGAACGTCGGTTGCATCCGGCCGGCGCCCTCAGGGTTTCGGTTCCGGTGGCCCTGGGCCGTCGGCACATCGCGCCGCTGATCCCGCTGTTCCTCGACGCGCACCCGGAAATCCAGGTCCGCCTGCAGGTCACCGACCGGGTCGTCGACCTGGTCGACGAGGACGTCGACGTCGCCTTGCGCAAGGGCGTGCTGCCGTCTTCGGCCGAGATCATGCGTCGCATCGCGCCGGACCTGCGCGTCGTCTGCGGCGCGCCCGACTATTTCCGCCGTCATGGCGTGCCGCGGGTGCCCGAAGACCTGAAAGAGCACAACTGCCTGCTGCTGCGCTTTCCCGGATCGAAGCGCTACTTCTGGCAGTTCCGCGACGAGACCGGGGCGGTCTCGAATCTGCCGATCTCGGGCACCATGGACAGCAACTCCTCGGACATCCTGGTGGCTTGGGCGCTGCAAGGACAGGGCCTGGTCATGAAGTCGGTCTGGGACCTGTCGGACGAACTTGAAAGCGGCGCTCTCGTCACGGCACTGCAGGATCATTGGCCACGCGGCCTGTCGCTGCAGGCGCTGATGCCGGCGCGACCGCAACAGCCGACCAAGACCCGCGCCTTCATCGACTTCCTCTTGAAGCACTTCGCCAAGCACCCCGTCACCGCCCTGACCGACCCCGCCAACCTACCGCGCGCCACCGCCGGCTGAGCCGGCTCTTTCTCAAAGGGTTTCCCCGAGCAGCGGCGTTCCAGGTTCCCTCACGTGCCAGCGATCCGCCGCTCTCTCCGCCAACGCGGTGGCAAAACGAACGGCCGGCCGCGCCGGCTTTACAGCAAACAAGCGTTTGTTTAAAGTTGTGTGCATGAGCCAACAGATTCTCGCCAAGTCGGACAAGGCCGCCGCCGCACCGCGCGCCAACAACCGCCTCGATCGGCTGCTCGATGCCGCCGCCGAGCTCTTTGCCGTCAAGGGCTTTCGCGGCACCACCATGCGCGAGATCGCCGCCGGCACGGAGATGCTGCCGGGCTCGATCTACTATCATTTCCCTTCCAAGGACGAATTGCTGCTGGCGGTCTACGAGGAGGGCGTCAATCGTCTGATCGCGCGCATCGAGGCGGCCGACCCCGGCGCCGGGCGGGCACCCTGGGGGCGCCTCGAAGCGGTTCTGGCAATGCACCTGGAGACCATCCTTGACGGCTCGGCCTATGCCCAGGTCATCAACCGGGTGCTGCCCGACGAGGCGCCAAAGGTCACGACGCGGCTCATCGCCCTGCGCGATCTTTACGAGGCGATGGTGACGGAGATCGTCGCCGAGCTGCCGCTGGCGCCGGATGTCGACCGCAGCCTGTTCCGCCTGTTCCTCATCGGCGCCGCCAACCATGCGCACGTCTGGCGCCGCGACGGGCCGCGCTCGCCGGCCGGACTTGCCGCCGAGCTGGTGCGACTTTTCCGCCTGCCGAGCGAGTGCCCGGCAGCCATAAATCCTGACACCACGCGGGAGCGAAGCTCATGACAGACAAAGGCGCGCGCGTGCCCGAACGCGTTCTCGTCACGAAGATCGGCCTCGATGGGCATGATCGCGGCTCGCGTATCGTCGCCGCCTATTTGCGCGACGCCGGCATGGAGGTGATCTACACACCACCCTGGCAGTCGATCGAGGCGGTCGTCGCGCTGGCCATGCAGGAGGATGTCGAGGTCATCGGCGTCAGCTCCCTGGCGACCGACCATTTGATCGTGCCCGAGTTGACGGCGGCGCTGCGCGCCGCCGGCCTCGGTCATGTCGGTGTCGTCGTCGGCGGCATCGTTCCCGAGCCCGAGCATGTGCTGCTGCGCGATGCCGGTGTCGCCGACATCTTCGGGCCCGGCGCCGGGGCCGAAGATGGCGGCGACGCCGGCGTCCTGCCAAAGCGCGGGCTCGGGCTCGGGAACGATGCCGCCGACGACGACACCGACATGACCGAGGCCGGCGGCACGCAGCGCCGCCGTCAACTCGGGCACGATCAAATGGTCGGTCGCCAGGGAGCTGACGCCGATGACCTCGACGTCCTC